>CAMFZA010000001.1 GCA_946002345.1 uncultured Phascolarctobacterium sp.
CCCCGCACCGCCCGTGGCCCCCGATCACAGCCGGCCCGGCGGCTGCGCCGCTCCACACCCGCACTGCGACCCTCGGTGGTAATGTTGGCCCCCATGCGGTTTAATTCTACCACATGCATAAAACGATTCTCGAAGACGGTTTCTGTTACCTTGCTCCGTCCCTCGGCCATAACCATCATAGCCATCATCTGGGCCTGCATATCCGTAGGAAAGCCGGGATAGGGCAGTGTTTTAATGGCTACGGGCTTCAAGGGCAGCTTACCTACCACGCGCACCTTATCAATGTCCTCTTCCACAAAGGCACCAGCCTCACGCAACTTGGCAATGAGGGGCTTTTGATGCTCGGGCAGCACGTTTTCGATAATAACGTCACCACCAGTCATAGCTGCAGCAATCATATAAGTGCCCGCCTCAATACGGTCGGGAATAATGGTGTAATCAGCTCCGTGCAGCTCCTTTACACCCTCAATGCGAATGGTATCCGTGCCTGCACCGCGAATCTTAGCACCCATTTTATTCAAATAGTTGGCCAAATCGACGATTTCCGGCTCTTCAGCAGCATTCTCCACGATGGTTACACCTTCGGCTAAGGAGGCAGCCATCAGCACATTCTCCGTTGCGCCTACACTGGGAAAATCAAAATAAATATTAGTGCCCTTCAGTCCATTAGGAGCGCTGGCATCAATATAACCATGACCCTGCTCAATCTTCACGCCCAAGGCTTCGAAAGCCTTCAAATGAATATCGATGGGGCGAGCACCAATAGCACAGCCACCGGGCATAGAAATGCGCGCCTTGCCCACACGAGCCAACAGGGGCCCCATCACCAAAAAGGATGCACGCATGGTGCGTACCAGCTCATAGGGAGCCTCATAAGACGTAATTTTTGTACTATCTATATCCAGAACGTTGGGTTCAGGGCAGCTCACTGCCAGCCCCAAGCATTTCAAAACCTCACTTATAGTATGTACGTCTTCCAGCTGGGGCACCTCATCCAAATGACTGGGTGTAGTTCCCAAAATGGAAGCCGCAATAATTGGCAATACAGCGTTTTTCGCACCACTGGTCTTAACTGTACCCACAAGGCGTGTCCCGCCTTTTACAACTAGCTTTTCCAAAATAATCCTCCTGTATGTGCGAAGAAAAGTCCTCGAAAACAATTAATGGTAGCAATATTTTATCATTATAACGGACCAATTTTCAATACCAACTACAAAGAAAAAGCCGGTATTTTTTCCGGCTTAGTGATTGATGCGCTGGCGGTCTGCAAGAATATTATAATAGGTTTCCTTATCCATCAGCTCACGACGAATAGCCTTTTTAGCCTCCTCGTCCTGCACCTCAGCCAAGCGTTGACGCAAAGCAGCGATTTCCTGTTTTAGCATGAGCATCTTATTGCCCGCTAAGCTTTCTAACATATCTGCCATCCTACAGCCCTCCTTTTATTACTCTTATAGAATACTATATGCGACTACTTTATGCAAGGGGTAACCACCTTAAGTTTGATTTTTTGTTACAGGAGAAACAAAAACCCCCGCCCTAACGGACGGGGGAATTGTTATTTTTGCATTGTCTTGTATGCTTTTTAAGCCATACCTGCAACCTTCAGACGGGTAATAGCTCTCTTCAGTGCGCGATGAGCACGTGCATTGTCTACGTCAGCCTCCTTGCTAGCCAGGCGGCGCTCAGCGCGCTCCTTAGCAGCATTGGCACGAGCGGTGTCAATGTCAGTATCTGCATCAGCAATAGTTGCTAATACAGTGCATTTGCCACCCTTCATTTCCAGGAAGCCGCCGCATACAGCGAAGGATTTTTTGCTACCGTCGGCAAATTCTAGCTTCATAGGAGCAACATCGAGAGTTGCAATTATGGGCAAGTGGTTTGCCTTAATACCCATGCCGCCCACCAGGGAGCGGAAGCCTACATAGGTTACGTTATCAGCGGAAAAAAGCATTTTATCCGGCGTGACAATTTCAAAATTAAAGGTTGTAGCCATTATTATTCCTTCATAGTTGCAGCCTTGGCAATTGCGTCATCAATGGTACCAACCATGTAGAAAGCGCCTTCGGGCAGGTCGTCATGCTTGCCTTCGAGGATTTCTTTGAAGCCGCGAATGGTTTCCTTCAGCGGAACATATTGGCCGGGAGTGCCGGTGAATTGTTCAGCAACGAAGAATGCCTGGCTGAGGAACTTCTGAATCTTACGAGCACGGGCAACGGTAACCTTGTCCTCCTCGCTCAATTCTTCCATACCCAGAATTGCGATAATATCTTGCAATTCCTTGTAACGTTGCAGAATAGCTTGTACGCCACGAGCAACTTTATAATGCTCTTCGCCGATTACCAGCGGATCCAGGATACGGCTGGTGGAGTCGAGCGGGTCAACTGCCGGATAAATACCAAGCTCTGCGATAGAACGGGACAATACGGTGGTTGCATCCAAGTGAGCGAAGGTGCCTGCCGGAGCCGGGTCAGTCAAGTCGTCCGCAGGTACATATACTGCCTGTACGGAGGTGATGGAACCGGTCTTGGTGGAGGTAATACGCTCTTGCAGAGCGCCGATGTCGTTTGCCAGAGTGGGTTGATAACCTACTGCGGAAGGCATACGGCCCAGCAATGCGGATACTTCGGAACCAGCCTGAATGAAACGGAAAATGTTATCGATAAAGAGCAATACGTCTTGGCCGCCAACATCACGGAAATATTCTGCCATGGTCAGGCCGGTCAGACCAACGCGCATACGTGCTCCAGGAGGCTCGTTCATCTGGCCATATACAAGAGCAGTCTTGCTGATAACGCCAGATTCCTTCATTTCGCCCCACAGGTCGTTGCCTTCACGAGTACGTTCGCCAACGCCTGCGAATACGGAATAGCCACCGTGTGCAGTTGCGATGTTATGGATAAGCTCCATAATAATAACGGTTTTGCCTACGCCGGCGCCGCCGAACAGACCGATTTTACCGCCCATTGCATACGGAGCGATCAAGTCTACGACTTTAATGCCGGTTTCCAAAATTTTAGTAGATGTTGCCTGTTGGTCGAAGGTCGGAGCAGGTCTATGGATGGGCCAGTGATCTGCTGCTTCAACCGGAGTATCGTCATGGTCAACGGTCTCGCCGAGCACGTTGAAGATACGACCCAGTACGCCGGGGCCTACGGGTACGCTGATAGGAGCGCCGGTATCTACTGCTTCCATGCCGCGAACCAGACCATCGGTGGAGCTCATAGCAACGGCACGAACTACATTGTAGCCGATATGTTGCATAACTTCAGCGGTCAGGTGAATATTTACCTTGCCATCATCAGTGGTGCCATCGATGTGGATTGCGTTCAGGATAGCGGGCATGCTCTTCGGAGGGAACTCAATGTCGATAACAGGGCCAACAACTTGTACGATTCTACCTGTATTCAAGGTTTTAGCCTCCCTACGAAATAATTCAGATTATTGTTGTGCTTGCTTCAGTGCTTCTACGCCGCCAACGATTTCGTTGAGTTCGCGGGTAATGGATGCCTGACGCGCCTTGTTATAGGACAGCTCCAGGTTTTGTACCAGCTTAGCAGCGTTATCAGTTGCAGAAGACATAGCAGTCATACGAGAACCCAACTCACTGGCAGCGGATTGTACCAGTGCAGCGTAAACAACGGTCTCCAGGTACTTGGGTGCAAGTACGCTCAAAGTCTCGTTTTCACCGGGCTCAAACATAAAGCTTGCTTCGGCCTTGCCAGCTTCTTTAGCAGGCGGCTCTACCGGCAGAATCTTCTCGCAGGTAGGAGTCTGGGACAAAGCGGATTTGAAAATAGTATATACGATGCGCAGCTCGTCAAAGCCCTCAGCAGCAAAACGCTTTGCTGCGTCCTGGGCAACTTCTACTGCGTTATCATATGCAGGTCTGTCAGAGAAGCCAAAATGGGATTCCAGCACATTGTAGCCACGACGTTGGAAGAAGTCTCTAGCCTTACGACCGCAGGTGATAACAACAACCTCGTCCTCACATGCAGAAATCTCAGCAACAGCCATCTTCAAAGCGTTGGAACTGTATGCGCCTGCCAGACCTTTATCAGAAGCGAGCACCAGATAACCAACTTTTTTAACTTCACGATGTTGAAGCAGCGGGTGTTCCTTGGCACTTAGGTTTGCAAGAATGCTTGGATCGCTCACAACGTTGGACAACACTTCTTTGATCTTGATGGCATAAGGACGGCTAGCAGCAGCACGCTCTTGAGCTCTTCTCAAGCGAGCAGCAGCAACCATCTTCATAGCCTTAGTGATCTTACCAATGTTACCTACGCTCTTCATGTGGCGATGAATCTCGCGTGCAGTAGCCATTAGTTAATCACCTACCTTCACTAACAAAGGTTTCCTTGAACTCGGCGATTGCTTTCTTCAAAGCTTCTTCATTCTCATCAGTGATTTTCTTGGTTTTCAGGATATCTGCGCCAACTTCAGGATGGTTAGCTTCCATGAAGTCCAGGAATTCTTTTTCGCAGCGAGTTACTTCTTTAACTGCTACGTCATCCAGATAACCCTTGGTGCCAAGGTAAATTGCCATAACCTGTTTTTCAACAGACAGCGGGCTGTATTGACCTTGCTTCAGAACCTCGGTCAAGCGTTGACCACGGTCCAGCTGAGCCTTGGTAGCCTTATCAAGGTCAGAAGCAAACTGAGCAAATGCTGCCAGTTCGCGGAATTGTGCCAAATCCAGACGCAGAGTACCTGCAACCTGTTTCATAGCTTTAATCTGAGCAGCACCACCTACACGGGATACGGACAGACCGGAGTTGATAGCCGGACGGATACCGGAGTAGAACAGCTCGGATTCCAGGAAGATCTGACCGTCAGTAATAGAAATTACGTTGGTCGGAATAAAGCCGCCTACGTCGCCTGCCAGGGTTTCGATAACGGGCAGTGCGGTGATGGAGCCGCCCTTCAGCTCGTCGTTCAGCTTAGCAGCGCGCTCCAGCAGACGGGAGTGCAAATAGAATACGTCGCCGGGATATGCTTCACGTCCGGGAGGACGACGGAGCAGCAGGGACATTGCGCGATATGCAACAGCGTGCTTGGACAGGTCGTCATATACGCACAGAACGTCTTTGCCTTGATCCATGAAGTATTCTGCCATGGTTACACCAGCATAGGGAGCCAGGTATTGCAGCGGAGCAGAGTCAGCAGCAGTAGCTGCAACGATGATGGTGTATTCCATTGCGCCGTGTTGTTCCAAAGTACGAACAATGCGGGCAACGTTGGAAGCCTTTTGACCGATAGCTACATAAATGCAGATAACGCCCAGGCCTTTTTGGTTGATGATGGTATCAACTGCAACTGCGGTTTTGCCGGTGCCACGGTCGCCGATGATCAGCTCACGTTGGCCACGTCCGATAGGAACAAGTGCGTCGATACATTTAATACCAGTTTGCAGCGGGGTATCAACGGACTTACGATCTGCGATACCATGTGCAGGGGATTCAACAGGACGGTGTTCAGCTGCAACGATTTCGCCTTTGCCGTCGATAGGAGCGCCAATAGCGCTAACTACACGACCCAGCAGGCCTTCGCCAACAGGAACTTCCATGATGCGGCCGGTACGACGAACTACGTCGCCTTCCTTAATCTTGGTTTCGCCACCCATCAATACGATACCAACAGAATCCGGATTCAGGTTCAGAACCATGCCGGATACGTTGTGGGGCAGTTCTACCAATTCGCCAGCCATTGCGTTTTTCATACCGATAACGGTTGCGATGCCGTCACCGATCTTCTCAACGATACCAACCTCTTCGAGATCAGCGTCCACTTTGTAATTCTCCAGCTTAGCGCTGAGAGCATCACCCATAGCTTCGGGCTTGGTGTATTCGTGGATGTCGATGCCGCTGAGGGCAACTTCCATCTTCTTCAGCTTACGAGCAGCAGAAGCATCAAATACCTTATCGCCAACTTGTACGATGATGCCGCCGAGAATGGAGGGGTCAACCTTCTTGTTCAAGAAGATTTCACGGCCCAGCTTCTCAGTGAGAATTGCAGAAATGGATTGATACTCGTCAACAGTCAATTTCTTAGCTGTAGTAACGTTTACATCTAAAAGCTCTTTAATGGAGCCCAGATCAATTTTGAAGTCGGACAATTCTTGCTTCAGCAAAGCAATATTTTCTTCACTCTTCATATTGTACCAATCACCTCCGAATACCGGCTCTTAGTCCCACTGTTTCGCATTTACAGCGGACCGCGTCCGGCCTAATAGGGAAACGAGCAAAATCACTGCATCAATTATTTCATGATGGAATCAACGATTTTGCTAGCCATTTTTTTGTCTTCTTCAGAATTCAGCTTTTGCTCAACAATTTTGCCGGCAGCGATCATGGACAGGCTGATAACCTGTGCACGAACTTCATCCATAGCTTTCTTCTTTTCAGTAGCAATAATCTCTTTTTGAGCTGCTACATATTGCTCCTGCTCAACCTTAGTGTCAGCCATAATCTTGTCATGAGCTGCTTGAGCGGTTTTGCGGGCGTTTTCAATGATAGCCTGTGCTTCCTGTCTTGCATCCGCTAATTTTGCAGCATATTCAGCTTTAACTGCTTCAGCATCCTTTTTAGCCATTTCAGCAGTCTCTAAATCGCTAGCAATTTTATTCTTGCGCTCTTCCATGATACCCAGTACAGGTTTGTAAACGAATTTAGCAAGAACGAAAACAAGAACCAAAAAGTTCAGGATTTGCGCGATAAGTGTTGCGTTAATATTAACCAATTATCTCACTCTCCTATTTGTTTTCTTAATTTACGGATTCTAGATTATTTTACGAAGGGGTTAGCGAATACCAGTACTACAGCGATAACGTAGCACAGAATAGGCATGGACTCTACCAGACCTACGGATACCAGCATGTTGGTGAACAGTTTGCCAGCTTCTTCAGGTTGACGAGCCATGGATTCAATAGATCTACCAGTTAAGTTACCGTTACCAAGAGCAGCGCCCAGAGCTGCACCCAGGCAGATGAATGCAACAGCGACCATAGATGCTGCAATAATAATTGCGTTTTCAGTCATTGAAATTTCCTCCTATCAATCATAAGACATTTTGATTTTAAATTTTTAGAATGACTTTTAAATTAGTGATGCGCAAAAGCCAGCGCGAAGCTGGTCAGAGCCAGCATGGTGAAGATAAAGGCTTGCAAGAAACCAATAACCAAGCTGAACATTACCCAGAATTCAGGTACAACCCACGGAGCCAGTTGGTACAGTACAATCAACAGGATTTCGCCTGCCAGAATGTTACCGAATAGACGAAGGGCCATAGTCAACGGTTTTACAACTTCGTCTAACAAATGCAACGGCAAGAATGCGGGAGAAGGACTAACATAGTGCTTGTAATGGCTCAAGCCCTTTTGGCCGATACCAATGATGTGCACACCGATTGCAACAGTCAAGGACAGTGCAAAGCAGGTGTTAACGTCGTTGGTAGGAGAAGTCCAGTGTACACCAACCTGCGGCAACATACCAATTTCGTTACTAATAAAGATGAACATGAAAAGGGTGATAATAAAAGGAGCCATGTACTTGCGTCCTTTAATACCCAGTTGGCCTTCCATAAGATCGTTTAAGAATTCAATGAAGAACTCCATAACATTTTGGACTCCGCTAGGAACCATTTTCGGATTTTTGGCGGCCAGCAAGAAGAGAACAAACACTACTGCCATTGTAATCCAGGTCATATACATGGTTTGCATATGAATAACAATACCAGGTGCTACTTCTTGAGCAAGGTAATGGATAATCTCACCGGAATGTTCTTGTGCTGCAGCTGCTGCTTCATTTCCCATTATTTCTCTCTCCTTTCTTCACGTTCCCCCTCTTTATTGAGCTGGTACGCGATAATTGTTAGATTAAAAAGTAAAAATATATGTATCAGCAGAAGGCCCATGCAGACGCCTGCCACATTGGCCCCCTGCCTTAACAACAAAATAATGATGCTGGATGCGGACAAAACCCGATACCAACGATGGCGCTTCATGATTGCAAGTCCCCGCTGAGGGTCCTTTACATAGGGCAGTGCTTTTTTCATGCCACGAACCAGAATCACGGTGTCCAAAAGCCCCACCACAAAGCCGCGAAACAAGGACAACGCTGCCTCAGGATGCCCCAAAACCTGGAGTGCTATGACCATCACAAGGCCTATGCAGGCCGGCAGCATCAAAAAACGCTTATAACTACCCCTAACCACGGGCGTGAAATCAAAGTTCATCATCAAGATTTACTCGTCCTCGTCCTGCATTACTGAATATACTAGCTTGAAGAAGGTCAGGAAAATCGTGACGATAGCAAGGCTGATACCTGCCAGACGAAAGGTGTGGTCACCTGTCTCAAAATAAGCATCCAGCCAATCTCCACCAAAGTAAGCCAAAAGAAAGTCAAAAACTATCATGGCTGCCAAGGAAGAAACCGTAGCTAAAGCGTTAAACATTTTGAGACGCTGTTTGCGCTCCCTTTCCTCTTTACGCTGATTTCGGTTCTCCACAGCTGCTCCCTTGCTCCTTAATTTTTCCAAGCCTAATAGACCATCTGCAAGTTCACAGAATGGTACAATATAATTTTAATTTATTTCACAAAAATTGTCCACTCAATTATGCTGAAATTCGGAGAAATTTTCCACCGAGTAACCATTTTTGCGTAAAATCGCCTTAATAATTCGCTCGCAGGCCTTGCCATCACCATAGGGATTAGCAGCCTCCGCCATAGAGCGATAATGGTTGGCATCATCCAGAAGACGATTGGTCTCCCGGAGAACATCCTCATAGGCTGTACCTACAAGCTTCACGGTGCCAGCCTCCACGGCTTCAGGACGCTCTGTAGTGTCCCTCAGCACCAAAACAGGCTTGCCCAAAGCCGGTGCCTCCTCCTGAATGCCACCGCTATCAGTGAGTACAATGTCCACCTTGGCCATCAAATTGGCAAAGGGCTCATAATCCATGGGCTCGATAAGGTGAACACGACTTAAATGGCCCAGCTCCTGGTTCACAATCTCGCGCACCTTGGGGTTTTTGTGTACGGGGAAAATAGCCTCCACATCCTCGTGGGTCTCCAAAACACTCTTCAGGGCACGATAAACATGACGCATGGGCTCACCCAAGTTTTCTCTTCTATGAGTGGTCATCAAAATCAGCTTGTGACCTGTAGCAAAGACCTTATTAAAGTCTTCGTCAGCAAAATGATAATCGCTGTGCACGGTGGTTTGCAGCGCATCGATAACTGTATTACCGGTTATAAGAATACTGTCGGGGTTAACATTTTCCTTCAGCAAATTGCCCTTACTGGTAGCAGTGGGTGCAAAATGCATATCGGCAATGGAGCCTGTCAGCTTGCGGTTCATTTCCTCGGGATAAGGAGAATACTTGTTGCCTGTTCTCAGGCCAGCCTCCACATGTCCCACAGGAATCTGGGCGTAGAAGGCAGCCAAGGCTCCTGCAAAGGTGGTGGTAGTATCACCATGCACCAGCACCATATCGGGCTTGGCCTCCTCCATGACGGGCTTTAGCCCCATGAGAGCACGAGTAGTTACATCATATAGGGTTTGACCACTGGTCATAATATTTAGATCGTAATCGGGCACAATCCCAAACAATTCAAGCACCTGATCCAGCATCTCCCTATGCTGGGCTGTCACAGCTACAATAGGCTGAATGTATTCAGGGTATTTGCGCATTTCCAAAACCAACGGACACATTTTGATAGCCTCCGGACGAGTGCCGAAAACTGTCATCAGCTTAAGCTTTTTTATCTTCTCCACGGTTTTTCCTCCCTCTTATCTGTCGTTCAGAATACCGATTTTTTTCGCTCCTACGGCCACAGCCGTGATAATCACTGCAATGATGAGCGCTGCATAAAAGCCATCAAACTCGGCCCACAGAACAGCAGCAATGCCCAAAATAGCAGTGATACCATACATGAGCAGCACTGCCTGCTTTTGGTTCATTCCCATGGCCAAAAGGCGATGGTGCAAATGCCCCTTGTCCGGCTGAAAAATAGGACGACCATTGCTGTAGCGGCGCATAATAGCAAAGGCAGTATCCATAATGGGCAGCCCCAAAGCAATAGCAGGCACAATCAGTGCTACAGTAGCGGCAGTCTTCACTGCACCATAGACAGAAATTGCAGCCAGCATATAGCCAATAAACATACTACCCGTATCACCCATAAAAATGGTAGCCGGATTGAAATTATAACGAATAAAACCGATAATGCCACCGGCCAAGGCCGCCGTCATCACCGCAATGTGGTAATAGCCCATTTGTACAGCCACCAAAATAACGGTCAGAGAGGCAATGGCTGACACACCGGCAGCCAGCCCGTCCAGGCCATCAATCAGATTGACCACATTGGTGAAGCTGATTACCCAAAAAATGGTCAGGGGAATGGACAAATAATCCAAATAAAAATAGCCGCCAAAGGGATTATTGACCCATTCGATACGAATGTCGAAAAGGACCAAAACACAGGCAGCAAAAATCTGCCCCAGCAGCTTTACCTTGGCAGGTAGCTGGTATTTATCATCCAGCACACCAACTATGACAATTACCGTGGCACCCACTAGGATACCCACGATGTCCATAGTCATTTCCAGGCTTGCCACTGCGGCAACCATGAAGGCAATATAAATAGCCAACCCACCTAAGCGAGGCATAATCTTCTTGTGCACCTTGCGATTGTCAGGCTTGTCGATAGCACCGATGAGGAAGGCTAATTTTTTAATGTACGGGGTCAATATATAGCTTACCAAAGCAGCAAGCAAAAAAGGGAAACCATAAGCACTTAGCATTCTATCTTTACTCCAGAATAAACACACCCACAAAGGAAATCCGGGCTCGCAAGCCCTGCCTTTTATATAGTATATCATCTTTCCCCAAGCAGTCAATTACTTTTGTTACAAAAAGAACAGAAAAGAGTAAAATCCTTTCCCACCGAAGCTGGCAAAAAAACGATTTTACAAAAGGAGCAAAAAATGATAAAATAACTTATATAATAATAATGAGGATATTCTTATGAAATTCTTTAAGAAACGTAATATTTTATATTCACTTGTAGCAATTATAGTATTGGCTCTGGTTTCCCTTGCCTTTATCAGTATCATCACCAATGACACTCGCAAGGATACGGAAGCTCACATGCGAGAGCTGAGCAATCAAAGCATCAGCGCCATCTCCCAAAAGCTGCACACCGATTCCGTGTGCTTGCACAGTATTGCTGAAACCGTAGGCGGCAGCACCTTACAGCTGAATACGGAAGAGCTGCGCTCCTATTTGGAACGCAAGCGTATGATTTATGGCTTTGGTGATATTGTAGTCATTGATTTAGAGGGAAGGCCCCTTTCGGCTATTGGTGCTCAGCTTCCCAATATGAAGGAGCAGGAATTTTTTAAGCTTGCCCTGCAGGGCAGGTTGGTA
Source organism: uncultured Phascolarctobacterium sp. (assembly GCA_946002345.1). Classification (GTDB taxonomy): domain Bacteria; phylum Bacillota; class Negativicutes; order Acidaminococcales; family Acidaminococcaceae; genus Phascolarctobacterium_A. Next base: position 11,432 of record CAMFZA010000001.1, read on the forward strand.
CTGCATAATGGTCGAAGCCTTAGCAACAGAAATGAGCATTTGGTACGGATAGCACAACCGCTGCGGCGCAACGGCCACACCATTGCCGTCCTTTATGGTGTGTATATGCCCAACCAATTGCGCGCCCTGCTTACAGAAAAGCTTTTTGACAGAAACGCCAGTACCAAGCTGGTTACTAGTGCCGGTGATATTATCGCTGCTCCCAAAATAGATACAGAATTTTTCACTATTGACAGCTTTTTTGACAGCACACAGACAGAGATATCGCCCCAGCAGCATGAGCATTATTATAGCCTGCTCCACAACAGACGTCAGGGCTTTATCTCCTACAAATTCAATAGGGAAGATTTTTTGGCAATTCTAACCCCCATAGACATGGCTAGATTCAGCACCACTGACCACGCTAGATGGTATTTATCCATGGCCGTGCCCTATGAGCTGATTGCAGCCAAGTCTCGCACCAAGATTTATCAAACCACTGGCTTTGCCTTCATTTTGATAATCATCATCGGTGCTTTGATTTTCGCCCTTTATCACAGCAATCAAAAAAAGCGGCAGGAGCTGCAAAAGGCCTACGAGGAAATCCGGTCCCTGTACCGCACCATTCCCACTCCCATTATCCGCTTCCGCATGGAGGATGGCGGCATTGTTCTTAGCGATAATCGTAGCTTTGCCAACCTAGTGGGCTGTCCCCACGAAACCTGCCAACATCGCTTCCGCTTTTTTACTAAGCAAGAATTTATAGACCGTATTTGGTCCCTGCCCGACGGCTCCCACCAAATGGAGATGCTCATTCGTGGTTATGGTAAAAAATATATTTGGCATCTGGCTTTTTTGGAAATTACCACTAAGCCAGAGGGTCGCGAGGCGCTGTGCGTGCTGGCTAATATCACCACCCAGCGCGAAAAGCTTAATCAGGCTACCCTAGTTTCGCAGACCGATGCTCTTACAGGTCTCGCTAATCGCCGTGGTATCCAAGAACAGCTAGAGCCTATTTTGGTTAGCGAATCAGTGCAAGGGGCTCTGCTCATCATGGACCTGGATAATTTTAAACAGGTTAATGACCGCTTTGGTCACCAGGCCGGTTATACAGTACTGGCCGCCTTTGCAGATATGCTGATAGAAATCATGCCGGAGACCAGCTTTATTTCCCGCTATGGCGGTGATGAATTTTTAGCCTTTCTGCCCAATGTGGATTAACAAAGAGTTGACGATATTGCACTGGCCATTAAGTCAGCGTTGGGTAAGCGGTTCCCACTTTTCGTGAAGCTTTGCCAGTTCGGCGTCAGCTTCGGCTCGGTGTTCTTCCCCGATGAAGGCAAGGACTGGGACACCTTGTTCAACAAGGTCGACGATATGCTCTACGAAAACAAGCGCCAAAGCAAAACCGGCTTACACAGCGACCCTCTAGATAAAGAGTAAAAAGCCTTTCTAAAATGTAGATACTGCCTGGAGGAGCCTCCGACAGGGAGTTTTTGTTTAGGCTAAACATTGACTACTAACTGCGGCACTGGAGCCTTATCTATTTACTATTTTTCCGTAGCATTCAGGGCGTCTATCCCTAAACAATCCCCAGCTCAAGCGATCCTCCGCCAGCTGGTCCAGGTCGTACTCTGCATAAAGAATTTCTTCCTTGTCACGACTAGCATCCTGAATCAGGGCACCTGTGCCATCGGTCATGAAGCTAGAGCCATAGAAGAGCAAGCTGGACTTTTGTCCAGCATTAGCCTCACAGGGCTCCACGCTCTCTAAGCCAATGCGATTTGCCGCCACCACCGGCATTAAATTCGCCGCACTATGGCCCTGCATTACCCGCCGCCAATGGGGCATGCTATCCGTATCCAAAATCGGCTCCGAGCCGATGGCAGTGGGATAAAGCAAAAGCTCTGCCCCATTTAGTGCCAAACAACGCGCAGTTTCGCTAAACCATTGGTCCCAGCAAATACCAATGCCAATTTTACCAAATTGAGTAGCAAATACCTTAAAGCCAGTATCACCAGGTTTAAAATAAAACTTTTCCTGATAGAAATGGTCATCAGGAATATGTGTTTTACGGTACACGCCTAAATTCGTGCCATCTGCATCAATGCAGGCGATGGAATTATATAGCTGGTTCACATCACGCTCAAAAAAGCTGATGGGCAGCACAATCCCCAGCTCCTTAGCCAGGCGCTGACCCATTTGTACAGCAGCATTTTCCGCCGTAGGCTCGGCGTAGGCATAGTACTCATAGCGCCGCTCCTGACAAAAATAGGAGCGCTCCCACAGCTCCGGCAGCAGTACCAGCTGAGCACCTTGGGACGCTGCTTCCCGCACCAGTGCCTCGGCATGGGCCAAGTTATCCTCACGGCGCACAGCGCATTGCAGCTGCACTGCGGCCACCTTAATTCTTCTCATAAGCGTCCTCCCTTCGGGATCTGCTGGGTAATGCAGTGAATATTGCCACCTCCGGTCAAGATAGCTCTTGCCGGAATTTGTACCACCCTGCGCTCCGGGCACAATGCAGCCAGCATAGCCGCGGCACGCTCGTCGCTGGCAGCGTTCTCGCCCCCAAAGGCAGGCAGCACCACACTGTCATTACTAAAATAAAAGTTTACGTAGCTGGCCGCCAGTCTTTCGCCAGCCTCACGCATATCCTCGCCTTCGACGAAGTCGAAGCCTGCTACCTCTTCCTCTGAAATGCACACGGGCACATCGGGGATGGGCAGCTTGTGTACAACGATTTTGCGACCCTTGGCATCAGTAGCCTGCTCCAAATAATCCAAGCTAGCCTTACTCAATGCATATTGGGGGTCCTCCTCCTTATCGGTCCAGGCTAAAACTACCTCGCCAGGACGAATAAAGGCACACACATTGTCCACATGCTCATTGGTTTCATCGTTGTAAATGCCTCGAGGCAGCCACAGCACCTTTTCCACATTTAGGTACTCCTTAAGCTTGTCCTCGATTTGTGCCTGAGTCAGCTTGGGATTGCGTCCTCCGCTCAGTAAACAGGAGGCAGTTACCAAAGCTGTCCCCTCCCCATCCACATGAATGGAGCCACCCTCCAGCACAAAGGGAGCAGCCTCATAAAGCTTGTAGCCCTTGGCTTGTGCAAAGGCGGCAGCAAATTCATCATCCTGCTCGTAATCAGGATAGAGTCCATCCACCTCGCCACCCCAAGCGTTAAAGCGCCAGTTGATGCCACGCACTTTGCGTCCCTCTGCTGTGTCCTTCACAACAAAGGTGGGGCCAATATCCCGGGCCCAGCTATCATCCGTAGGGATGTCCAACAGCTCCACATTGGCAATGCCAGATAACATTTGCTCGGCCCGCTGCCAATGCTTGCTCTTTTTATCACAGGCCACATAAACCCGCTCACTAGCCGCTATAGCCTTAACGACAACAGTAAAGGCTTCGCAGGCCGCATCAGCGCCAAAGCTCCAGGAGCCCGGACGCTGTGGCCACACAATAATGCAGCCCTCGTGCTGCTCATATTCTGCCGGCATGCGAAAGCAATCCTGACGCGGAGGTGAATTAGTCAGCATTTCTATCATGAAAGTCTTCCTTTGAAATCCTCATAACCAAAACGGCGCACTAGCTCTGTCGTGCCATCCCTTTTCAGCAAAACAATATCTGGCAAAGGCATGCCGTTAAAGGTATTATTTTTTACCATGGAATAAATAGCCATATCCTCAAAAATCAGCTTGTCACCTACGGCTATCTCCTGCTCAAAGCTGTAGTCACCAATTACATCGCCTGCTAAACAAGTCATAGAGGACAAACGATAGGTGTGCGCCTTTTCGTTGGCAGCAAAGCCATAACGCAGGGGCGGACGATAGGGCATCTCCAATACATCCGGCATATGGCAAGCAGCAGAAGCATCAAGAATCAAAATATCCATGCCGTTGTGCACAATATCCAGTACCTCCGTAACAAGATAGCCTGCATTCAGAGCTACGGCCTCGCCCGGCTCCAGGTACACCTCCACCTGATACTTATTCCGAATATACTTCAGCAAATCAATTAAAGCCTGCACATCATAATCATCTCTGGTAATGTGGTGACCACCACCTAAATTCAGCCATTTCAATTGGCTAAAGAATTTGCCAAATTTAGCTTCAAAGGCCTTAAAGGTAGTAAGCAAAGCGTCAGAGTTTTGCTCGCACAGGGTGTGAAAATGCAAGCCCTCCACGCCCTCCGGTAATACTTCCGGAAAATTAGCCAGAGTAACACCTAAACGGGAGCCCACAGCGCAGGGGTCATAAATGGCGTGCTCCGCCTCCTGCGTGGAGCATTCCGGGTTAATGCGAATGCCCACGCTAGTCTGGGAGCCCTGCCAAATGCTTCTGTGCTTTTCTAACTGAGCCAGGGAATTAAAAACGATATGGTCACATATTTGCACCAGCTCCTGCATGTCCTCAGTCTTAAAGGCAGGGGCAAAAACATGGTTCTCCTTGCCCATTTCTTCATGACCAAGGCGTGCTTCAAAAATGCCACTGGCAGTAGTTCCTGCGAGATATGCTCCCATCAAAGGATAAAGCCGGAACATGGAGAAGCATTTTTGGGCCAGCAAAATATGGCAGCCAGTTACCTGCTGTACATAGCGCAGCAGCTCCAAATTTTTGACGAGCCTTGCTTCATCCACCACATAACAAGGAGTAGGCAGTGCCTTCAGCACTGCCTCCTGTTTTGCTAATTTAGTACGCTCTTGTAAAGCCTGCAGCTTGGCATCAGCCTTGGCAGCGTTCACCACATAAGCAGGCATAATCTTTTCATTACTCATAATTAACCACTAATCACTCAACAGTAGCGGGGTTTTCATCCACAACCCAGGGCAGGCCAAACTTGTTCAGCATATCCATATAGGGATCGGGATCAAACTCTTCTACGTTAAATACGCCCTTGCCCTGCCACTTTTTGGTTACAACCAAAGCCGTACCAATCATAGCAGGTACACCGGTGGTATAGCTGATGGCTTGGGAGCCAACCTCTTTGTAGCATTCCTGATGGTCACAAACATTGTAAATAAAGATGGTCTTCTTTTCGCCATTTTTGGAACCGGTAACGATGCAACCAATATTGGTTTTCCCCACAGTGCGGGGGCCCAGGGAAGCAGGGTCCGGCAACAGTGCCTTCAGGAATTGAATGGGCACGATTTCGCGGCCTTCGTACATCATGGGCTTGGTGGACAGCATGCCCACGTTTTCCAAGCACTTCATATGGGTCAAATAGCTTTGACCAAAGGTCATGAAGAAGCGAATGCGTTTTACGCCGGGGATATTTTTAGCCAGGGATTCAATTTCCTCATGGTGGAGCAGATACATATCCTTCATACCCACTTCGGGGAAATTGTACTCACGTTTAATGGACATGGCGGGTATTTCGATCCATTTACCATTTTCCCAATAGGAGCCGGGAGCAGAAACCTCGCGCAGATTAATTTCGGGGTTAAAATTAGTTGCAAAGGGGTAGCCATGGTCACCGCCATTGCAGTCCAAAATGTCGATAGTATCGATTTGGTCAAAGTAATGCTTTAAGGCATAAGCAGAGAAAACGCTGGTAACGCCGGGATCGAAGCCCGTGCCCAAAAGAGCCATAATACCAGCCTTCTCGAATTTTTCCTTGTAAGCCCATTGCCAGGAATAGTCGAAGTAAGCAGAGAAGCCCTCCTCCTTGCAGCGCTTGTCATAAACAGCACGCCAAGCAGGATCATCAATATCCTCCGGCTCATAGTTAGCGGTGTCAATATAGTCAACCTTGCACTCTAGACAAGCATCCATAATGGTCAAGTCCTGGTAGGGCAAAGCCACATTCAAAACAGCGTCAGGCTCATATGCTTTAATTAAAGCAACCAGCTCACCCTTATTATCTGCATCCACCTTAGCAGTAGTGATTTTAGTGGAGGTGGTAGGCTGCAGCTTGGCGGCAACAGCATCACATTTGGACTTGGTGCGGCTAGCGATGCACAGCTCGGTGAAAACCTCGCTATTTTGGCAGCATTTGGCGATGGCAACGCCGGCAACACCGCCGCAGCCGATTACTAATAATTTACTCATACTATTCATCTCCTATCTATATTTACATGAAATTATTATATATACTAAATTAGAACATCGGTCAGCACACATTAGAAGTGCCGGATAACAAGGAACAGTGCAGTGGATGCAGCGCAGGCGTACTTTTAGTACGTCAAGCAAGTCCACTGTACTGTGACGCAGGAAGACGGTGCTTATAATGCGTGATGACTATTTCTCTTCTTCCTCTAGCATATCCTCCACATACTTCGGCAGCATAAACGCTCCCTTATGCAGATTGGCAGAATAATACCAGGTCTTAATTCCCCTAGCCTTCCACTTTACTGGATCAAAATCCTTGAGGGGATGGTACTTTTTAGAGGCAAAGCCAAAGAGCCAGTAGCCGGAGGGGCAGGTGGGTATGGCTGCCTGATACACACGACTAATGGGGAAGCTGTGACTAGCCTTGCGGTGCATGGCCCGACAGGTTTCCTCGTCTTCATCGTAGAAGGGACTGCCGTGCTGGTATACCATGATGCCATCCTCCTTGAGGGCACGGAAGCAGTTTCCATAAAACTCCTTGGTAAAGAGTCCTGCCGCATGACCAAGAGGGTCGATAGCATCATTAATAATTAAATCATAGGCATTAACCTTGGAGCGCAAAAAGCGCAGGCCATTGGCATTAAAAATCGTCACCCGAGCATCATCCAGCCCGATGGCATTGTCGGGGAAAAAGTCGCGACACACATCAATAAAAACGTGATCCGTTTCCACAACATCTATTTCTTCAATCTCCGGATAGCGGGACAGCTCACGGGCCACTCCACCGTCACCACCACCAATAACCAGCACCTTTTTCACATGGGGGTGCACGGCCATGGGCACGTGGACGATCATTTCGTCATAAATAAATTCATCCTTTTGGGAGAAAACGATGGTGCCATCACAGGCAATAAAGCGTCCAAACTCCTTGGAATCAAAAACATCTATACGCTGAAAATCCGTATCCTCACCAAAAAGCTGCTTTTCAATTTTTATATCTAATTTTACATCATCGGTATGGTAATCAGAAAACCACAGCTCCATTCTATCACAACCTTAATATATAATAATGGTGCTTTATCATTCGTCTACACAACAATAAAAATCAATATATCAAGACACATTAGAAAGTATCAGATGCGCGAAACGGCGACGACGGCGTACTAGAAGTACGTCTAGGAGCCGTGACAAAGCAGATGATGCTCTATAATGCGTCTACACAAGTACATTGATATTATTCACCTCAGGATCCTCAGGCCCCTGCATAGAGCACCCCTTCTCCTTCGCATAAATAATATACTCAATAATCTCCTTGGTGATAACCTCTCCCGGAGCCAAAATGGGAATCCCCGGCGGATAGCACATGACGAACTCAGAGCAAATCCTGCCCGCAGTCTCGCGAATAGGCAAGGATTCATCCTTGGCATAAAAAGCCTCCTGGGGCGAAACCACTACCTGAGGAGCAATATACTCTGTATTCAGCATCTTGGACGGGTCCCGGGAATAGAGGCGCTTAATATCTGCCAAGGCCCCCACAAGCCGTTCAATATCCTGAATGCGGTCACCAATGGACACATAAGCCAAAATATTGGCAATATCACCAAATTCTATTTGAATATCATATTCATCACGCAATAAATCATAAACCTCGATGCCGGCCAAGCCGATATCACGGGTATAAACGGACAGCTTCGTTACATCAAAATCGAAAATACTGCTGCCATTCTTAAGCTCCTGTCCATAAGCATAGTAGCCGCCGATGGTATTTATTTCCTCACGAGCGTACTCTGCCATTTCCGCCACCTTAGCAAAGGAGGTTTCGCCCCGCATATACAGATTGCGTCGAGAAATATCCAAACTGGAAAGAAGTAAATAGGAAGCACTGGTGGTCTGGGTCAGGTTAATAATCTGGCTCACATATTCCCAATTTACATTGGGTCCCGTTAACAGCAGGGAGCTTTGAGTCAAACTACCACCGGACTTATGCATGGAGACGGAGGCCATATCCGCTCCTGCCGCCATGGCATTCACCGGCATATTAGGTCCAAAGTAGAAATGGGTGCCATGAGCTTCGTCCACCAGACACAGCATATTATGGGCATGAGCCAGCTTGACAATGGAGCGCAAATCAGAGCAAATGCCATAATAAGTGGGATTGTTCACCAGCACGGCCTTGGCATCAGGATTGGCCTTAATGGCCTTCTCCACCTCGGCTAACTCCATGCCCAGGGAAATGCCCAGCTTGCCATCCACCTCAGGGTTAATATATACAGGTATCGCGCCGTTCAAAACTAGCGCGTTAATCACACTTTTATGCACATTGCGCGGCAGAATAATCTTATCCCCGGCCTTGGTAGAGGACAGCACCATGCTTTGTACCGAGGAGGTTGTCCCTCCCACCATAAAAAAGGCATGAGCCGCACCAAAAGCCTCTGCCGCCAGCTGCTCCGCATCCCGAATCACTGATACCGGATGGCATAAATTATCCAAGGGCTTCATGGAATTGACGTCCAAATTTACACATTTTTCTCCAAGAAGCTCCCGCAGCTCTGGATTGCCGCGCCCACGCTTGTGCCCCGGCACATCAAAGGGTACCACACGCTTTTTACGAAAGGCCTCCAAGGCCTCGTAAATAGGCGCTGATAGTTGTGACAGTTTCTCCATAATATCCGTTTCTCCCCAACAAATAAATAAAGACAGGTGCGCTAAACATCACCTGTCTTTGATAAATCCCCTACACGTTTTTTCATGTACTACGATTCCTAGGGTGCATCTTACTTTCAGAGTTTGTAAGCAAATACCTTCACTACTCTTATTGACCGTTTCACAAGTGATACTGATTTTGATTGCTAGCAATCACCTTATAAAATTTGAGCGTTAGCTCAATCAATAATGTGGCCCGAGGCCACTCCGGCAGCAGTCCCGCCTGTCCGAATGGGCTTAACTATTTTGTCAATAGTGGACTAATATTTGCATGAAAGCAAGGCGCATTCATGTAATTTAATTGTAGCATCTTTATACTATTTCAGCAAGGGCTTTACGAGGCTTTAATGAAATAAAAGTGCAGGCCTGCATACTTTTACAGACCTGCACCTTAACAAAGCTATCCCCATTTATTTTTTCGGTTCGAATTTTACAAAATCACCAATGCCCAAGCCAGGTGCCACCATGGGCTGCACCATATTCTTAGGATTAATGGCTACCTCAATCAGATAGGGCTCCCGTACTGCCATGGCCTTGTCCAAAGCTGCAGAAAGCTCCTCCGGTGTAGCTACATGCTCGCCCTTGATACCAAAGGCTTCTGCATATTTGACGAAATCCACATAACCCGGCATCTCACAGGCAGTGAAGCGCTTATTGAACTGCACTGTTTGCAGCTGGCGAATCATGCCTAAGCCACTATTGTTGAAAACAATGGCGATAACAGGAATCTTATTGCTAGCAATGGTGAACAGCTCGGAGCCAGTCATTTTAAAGCCACCATCACCGCTCAGGCTAATGGCACGGCTTTCGGGCCTTGCCAGTTGTGCGCCCATGGCAGCAGGCAGACCAAAGCCCATGGTACCAAGGCCACCACTGGTAATCAGCTGGCGGGCAAATTCAATTTTCAAATGCTGGGCCGCCCACATTTGGTGCTGGCCTACATCCGTAGTAATGATGTAATCCTTACCCTTAATGACAGGGTTCAAGGCTTTAAAGAAGCAGGGTGCCTCCTCGTCGCCAAAATCGTCATCCATGCTGGGCCAGCTGGCAATTCTCTCCCACCAGGCAGACAAATCATGGGGCACGCTGCCCTTCTCCAGCAAATTCAGGGTCATGTTCATGTTGCCCGTAATGCCGATGCTGGAATCAATATTTTTATCCAGTTCCGCCGGGTCAATATCCAGATGAATAATAGTCTTATTGGCACTATAGCGGGAACGCTCGCCCGTAACGCGGTCATTAAAACGCCTGCCCACAGCAAGGATCAAATCGGCTTCCTTGACGGCATTATTAGCACGCTCATGACCATGCAGACCGGTCATGCCCAAAAACAGACTGCGATAAGCGCTGATAGCACCTAAGCCCATCAGGGTGCTGACTACAGGAATATGCAGCTTTTCGCACAGATGCATAGCATCGTATTCTGCGTCAGCATTAATAACACCACCGCCTACTAGCATTACCGGGCGCTGCGCCTTATTGATGGCAGCTACTGCAGCTGCAACTCTATCCTTGTCCGGGAGCACTGGTGGCAAATCACGCAAACGGTCCGGCGTATATTCTAAAACCGCTGTCTGCACATCCCGAGGCACATCCACCAATACTGGTCCGGGACGTCCTTCCTTGGCCAGCTGGAAGGCCAGGCGCAGTGTTTGCGCCAAGTTTTCCGGCTTCTTCACCAAAAAATTATGCTTGGTAATGGGCATGGTAATACCCGTAATATCCACCTCTTGGAAGGCATCATGGCCAATTAAAGCACGCTGTACCTGACCAGTAATAGCCACCACAGGAGTGGAATCAAGAAAAGCTGTAGCCAGGCCTGTTACCAGATTGGTAGCACCGGGGCCGGAGGTAGCAATACACACGCCCACCTTGCCGCTAGCTCTGGCAAAGCCATCTGCCGCATGAGCAGCACCCTGTTCATGGGCCGTCAATATATGTTCAATTTTGCTTTCCCTGAGCGCATCATAAAAGGGGAGAATGGCGCCACCAGGATAACCAAATACAGTTGTTACACCCTCTTCGGCCAAAACCTTGACCATGATTTCTGCACCAGTCATCTGCATAGAGTCACATCCTTTCCACATCTATTCCTTAAATCGTTATTGCTTGTTCAGTATCGGGCCATTGGAAACGTGATTCCTCCACTGCTAAAGCAGCATCGCCACGCTCTAGAGCTACCAGACCTGTTTGCACCATCTCGGTAACACCATAGGGACGCATTACATCAACAAAGGCCTTAAGCTTGCCCTCATCGCCTGTGGCTACAAAAATCAATGACTCACCGGTAACATCCACCGCATGAGCTCTAAATACCTCTGCCAGCTGAATAAGCTCCATCCGCTTGGAGCCTGCACGCACCTTGACTAAAACCATGCTACGGGTTGCGCTGGAGCGAGGCGGCAGCACCTTTACCTTTTCCACCTCAACCAATTTAGCCAGCTGCTTACACACCTGCACCACTGTGGGCTCATCAGCCTCCATGGTTACTGTCATCCGGGAAAACTCCGGATTTTGGGTCGTACCCACGGCCAAGCTGTCAAGATTATATCCTCTGCGGGAAAACATTCCGGCTACACGCATCAAAACACCGGGCTGGTTACGTACAACAATGGACAAAATTTGCTCCATACCTGCTCCTCCTCTATAAAAATACCCCCATCCGCTGTAGCGAAAAGGGGCAAACTCGTTAGGATAAATTATGACAATTCGTGCTTTTTTTGTCAAGAATTTTGTAACATTTCGCAATACATTCCCAGTTTATCTCTTTTTTTGTTAACAATATAACAAAAATGCTATTTTAACCCAGCCATACACTGGGTCAAAATAGCACACAACGCAATGCAAATCCCCGCATTTATTCGTCTATCATCTACAGCTCATAAAGCTTCTTACTTTTTCAGCAATATTAACGCTTGAGCCAAATCCTCCAAGGAGAAAACGTCCTTAGTATCCTTTTCTTCTTCCTTACCGTCGATATCTACAAAAAAGCTGCTCATGGGGCATTCAAGAATTTCGTGCAGCTTATACAGATTATCCACAGTAACATTATTACGGCCACTTTCAATATTGCTCATATGGGTTTGGCTGATTCCCATGCGCTTAGCTAGCTCTGTTTGTTGCATGTGCTTTGCGAATCTGAGCATCTTAATTCTGGTTCCAATAATCTTAGCAATATCATTCATAATATGGCACGCCCTTCTCAACCGTGATATTTCCTTTACCTTAGTAAATAATACTAAATAAACATGTTTGACCGGGTAAGTACAGCTTACTAATGTAAAGTTTTCTTTAATTATATCACTATCATTCTTTTTAAACAATACTTTTGTTCCCATTTTGGCGCAAATTTTAACCATTTTTTATTAGCTAAAGCATAAAAAATCCATACCTCCGTGAGAAGGTATGGATGAAAAAGCTGGTGCGAGTGACAGGAATCGAACCTGCACGCCGCAAGGCGCTAGATCCTAAGTCTAGTGCGTCTGCCAGTTCCGCCACACTCGCATTTTTTAGGACAAACTCTGTCCGAGTAATATTATACTTAAGAGTTCACCATGTGTCAAGGGAAGTTTACACCATCAAGGCTTAGCCATTGTAGCCCTGAGGATGACCCTTGTGCCATTTCCAAGCTGTACTGATTACCTCGTCCACACTGCTGTGCTGAGGTACCCAGCCCAGCTCGCTACGAATTTTTTCGGAGGAGGCAATAAGCACTGCCGGATCACCAGCACGGCGCGCTTCCTCCACCACAGTGAAATCCACAGCGGTAATTTTCTTGGCAGAGTCAATCATTTGGCGCACACTAAAGCCATTTTCACTGCCCAAATTATACACGCGGCTGGCACCACCCTTTAAGAGATGCTCCAAGGCCAGCACGTGGGCTCTCGCTAAATCGCAAACGTGGATATAATCGCGAATGCAGGTACCATCCTCCGTAGGATAGTCGGTGCCAAAGATGGCTACCTGCTTGCGTACACCCTGGGCGGTCTTTAAAATCAAGGGAATCAAATGACTTTCAGGATTGTGGTCCTCACCAATATCACGAGTAGGTGATGCGCCTGCAGCATTAAAATAGCGTAAAGCCACATAACGCATATCGTAGGCCATATCATAATCGGCCAGCATTTTCTCAATCATCAGCTTGCTGCGACCATACACATTAGTTGGTGCCAGCTTACTGTCCTCCGTAATGGGCACCTGCTCCGGCTCCCCGTAAACAGCGGCAGTAGAGGAAAAGACAATGCGGTCCACCCCTGCACCGCGCATGGCCTCCAAAAGATGCAAGCTACCCTCCACATTGTTGAAGTAATACTTGCTGGGATTGGTCATGGATTCACCCACCAAGCTGGAGGCAGCAAAGTGAATGACAGCGTCAATCTTGAACTGCTCCATAATATGCTTGGCAAAGCGCACATCATGAATATCACCCTCGATAAGCTGTACCTCATCGGGCACGGCCTCCTCGTGACCAGTGGAAAAATTATCATAAACAATGGGAGTAAAGCCACTTTTTTGCAGCTCCTCCACCACATGGGAGCCGATATATCCAGCCCCACCTGTAACAAGAATATTCATAGTAATATCAACCTCAAACCCTATTTACTAATTAGGCCTCTTCGCCACCAATAATTGCCAGCAGCTCCGTTGTCTTTGCACCCAAAAGCTCCTTATCACCCTTGGTTTCCACATTCAGGCGCATTACGGGCTCCGTATTGGACACGCGCACATTAAAACGCCAGGTGTCATAGGCCACGCTCAAACCATCCAGATGGTCCTGTTCACCATCAGCATAGCGCTTACCCAATTCAGCCAAAACTGCCGCAGAATCAGCCACCTTACGGTTGATTTCACCACTGCAGGGATACATATCTACACGCTCACCCACCAATTGGGACAGAGTTTTGCCACTGCGGCAAATCAGCTCGGTCACCAAAAGCCAGGGAATCATACCGCTATCGCAGCAGGAAAAATCACGGAAATAATGGTGGGCGCTCATTTCGCCACCATAAAGCACATTATTGTTACGCATGCATTCCTTCATAAAGGCATGGCCACTCTTACAGCGCACAGGCACACCGCCATCACGTTTTAAAATATCCTCCGTGTTCCAGGTCAGGCGCGGGTCAAACATAATCTTCGCACCGGGCTCCTTCAGGAGGAATACCTCTGCTAAAAGACCCACGATATAATAGCCTTCAATGAAATCTGCCTTCTCATCAAAGAGGAAGCAACGATCAAAGTCACCGTCCCAGGCAATACCCAAATCGGCACCGCTTTCACGAACCACCTTAGCCGTAGCCTCACGGTTGGGCATTAAGAGCGGATTGGGCACACCATTGGGGAAGCTACCATCAGGCGTATCATTTAAGGTGATAAACTCAAAGGGCAAATGCTTGGCCAATTCCTTCAAAATAGGACCTGCGCCACCATTGCCAGGATTAGCCACAATCTTCATGGGCTTTAAGGCCTTGAGATCCACATAGCTCAGCAAATGCTCAATATAGGCCGGCACAATATCCACCTTTTCTACAGCGCCCAGTTCCTTGCCCGGCACCAGCTTATGGGGCATATCAGTGGAGGCAGCCACCATCTCTCCGATTTCCTTCAAGCCTGTATCCGCACTGATGGGACGCGCATCCCGACGCACCAGCTTCATGCCATTGTATTCCTTGGGATTATGGCTGGCAGTAACCATAATGCCCCCATCGGCCTTGAGATGGGCAGTAGCAAAATAAATCATTTCCGTGCCACATTGACCAATATCAATAACCTTAGTGCCCCCATGGCGCAGGCCCTCGGTCAGTGCTGCCACAATAGCAGGACCGCTCAAACGAATGTCGTGACCCACAACCACTGTTTCTGCGGCAAACATTGCAGAAAAAATTCTACCCACGCGATAAGCCATTTCTTCATTTACCTCGGTGGGATACACACCGCGTACATCGTAGGCTTTAAAAGCCTTGTTTGTTACTTCCATCATGCTAGTCTCCTTTATGTATAATTTATGCTATTAACGAGTATTGCACGGTAATCACTTCATTTAATTCTGCAAAAAAAAAGAAAATCCTGCCAAACGCAGGACTTTCTTGCTAATTACCATGTAAAATATGAATAAACAGAGAAAACGGTCAAAATAAGAATCTCGCATAACAAAATGGGCTGCAGAGTTTTGAAGAAATTGGATTTAAAATAATCCACAGTTACCACAAGGCACATATGGGTGGGGGTAAGCATTTGCCCAGCAACACCAAAGGCCATAGCTACACCTGCCAAATTGAGGTTTCCCGTAGCCATAGCGGCCACAATGGGCATTACGATAGCAACATGGCCCTGACTCATGCCCGTCAGCACGCCAATAATGAAGCTAACACAGCCAATAATTACCGGCACCGGCAGAGGTGAGCTTTGGAAAGCCGTCACAATTTCCTGAAGCACATTGGTAACAGTAAGGATTTGGATAAAGTACAAAATGCACAGGACATTGAAAAACATTTTCCAGTCCAATGCACCCAAAACAACCTCCTTCAGGCTCACAAAGCGCTTCGTAAAGCGCAGCACGAAAAACAAGCCCACGGTCACAACGCCCATGCCCACAGAAGCGTTCATATTACAAAAAACAACCAGCACAAAGGTCAAAACCACAGGGGACAGACTAAGCCACAGGTCCTGGGTGTTTTGCGCCTGCTCCAGTTTATCTTCCTGAAAACCGGTCAGGCCATCTGTTTTAATAGGTGTGATCAAAACCAGCCAACCGGCCACAAAGGCCAAAATGGTGAGCCAGCACAGATGCATAATAAAATCGCTATAGGATACGCCGGCAATATTACAAGCCATGATCATACCAGGAATAATGGGACTGGAAAATTCAAAAATATGGCGGAACCAAAAATTGATAGCTGCACGATGCTCCTGGGTAAGGGGCAGCTCCTTGCTGGCCTCCTCCACAATGGGTGCTGAAAAACGAGCACCGCCCAAGGAGGGCAAAAGTCCCAAAAATGCCGGCATAACGGCCAAGGTTACCTTGGTACTGGAAAAAATCCTTTGCAAAGCATGGACCATACCTGCTAAGGCACCACTGGTGCGCAGTTCAATCTCCAAGCACATAACAAAATAGAGTGCAAAAAGAATATCGTAGGTACGGCTCATGGTCAGCGTTTCCGCAAAACCCTGCCACAAATAGTGCAGATTAGGGGTTTTCATGGCCCAAATAAACAATCCACCTACCAGCATACAGGGGCCAATGGGCACATGCCTACGCAGCAAAATAATAATCAAAGCCATGGCAATGGCCAAAAGTAAAAATATATTCATATATACCATCCTTTTCTGTGAAATACACCTTAAAACTAGGCAAACTGGCGTAGCTTGTCTATTATAACACTATTTTTCCAATTTTGCTCAATTTCCAAGGAAAAAGCTTATCCAATGCCCCTTTTAGTTGTATAATGTTAACATAGATACAGAAGTGGAGGCGGGACCATGCAAATAGAAAAGCTTAAGCTGAAAAATTTTCGTTGCTACGATGAATTAGAAATCGACTTTGAGCCCCAGCTCACGGTAATCGTGGGCGAAAACGGCAAGGGTAAAACTGCCATTTTCGATGCCTTGGCTATCGGCTTGGAGCCTTTTCTACGTTGCTTTAAAATCGCCAGCAAGCATATTTCTGCTAAGGATGTACGCCGCATTCCTGTTTACAAGGAGGACGGCAAGCATATTGAGGCCATGCGCAGCCAATACCCGGTGGAAATCACCCTTGAGGCCCAATTGGGTGGAGAGCATTTGGACTGCCAAAAAATTGTCAAGGACGGCCATTTAACCGAGGAGCTGGCCACTGCTTTGCTAGAGCAGGGCAGCCAGCTGTGCGCTGCTCTAAAGCAGGATAAAAATACGGTTTTACCAGCCTTTGCCTATTACGGAACAGCTCGCATGTGGGTGGACAGCAGCCTGATGGAAAGCGACCAACAGGAGCTGGAGGAGCGTGCTATTGGCTACAAGGAGTGTTTGGAGCCCTCGTCCTCCTACAACACCTTTGGACGCTGGTTCAAGCATATAAGTCAATGCGCTGCTGAGGACAATATATCCGATGCCCTGCTGGTGCAAAGGGCCGTGCAGCAGGCCATAGATGCCTGCTTGGAAAGCACTGGCTTCCATGATTTGTATTATAATTTTGCTTTGAACTGCTTTGTCATCAATCATCCCGATGTGGGCGAAATGGTTGTGGATGATTTAAGTGATGGTTTTCGCAGTATTTTGAGCATGGTGGCGGATTTGGCCTATCGCATGGTAAGGCTCAATCCCCAGCTAGGAGCCCAAGCAGTGGTTGCTACTCCCGGCGTAGTGCTCATCGATGAAATTGATATGCATTTGCACCCTCTGTGGCAGCAAACAGTGCTGCTGGATATGCAGCGGGCCTTTCCTAAGGTGCAATTTATTGTAACAACCCATAGTCCCCAGGTGCTCAGCAGCGTACCTGCTGAAAGTGTTCGCGTCCTTGTCTGGGGACGTAGCTTTGAAGGGGTGCGCAAGGTCAGCTTTGCTATGGGAGCCTCCAGCGCCCAGATTCTGGAGGATATCCAAAATGTTGCCTTGCGCTCCGAACGCTTACCCATAGTGCAAAGCCTCAAACGCTATTTGGAGCTTGTCAGTCAGGATAAATGGGACACTGAGGAGGCTCTTGACCTACGCAAGCAACTGGATGCCTGGTCCAAGGGCAACGAGCCCGCTCTGCTCAGAGCGGACATGGATATCCGTATGCGCCAATTCCGGAGGAAGCGCTCATGAAACGTGTATATAAATGCAAGGAGGAGCCCGAGGGTCTAAAACGCTACCGCACCAAATACCCTTGGGAAAGCTGGGAGCATTTTCGCCGCCGGGCCCGTCACGGCTATCAGGAGGTTAAGGAGCAAATTTTACACGACCAGCACGGTCTCTGTGCCTACTGTGAAATCAGCATTAAGTTAGCCGAAGCAGAGGGTGAAGTGGACGATTTTCGGGTAGAACACTTTTATCCCAAAAGTGCTACCACTGAATATGGTCACAACTACCATTTGGATTGGCACAATCTTTTAGGCGTTTGCCACGGCGGCAGCCAGCCCTATGTGCCCGACGCCCAATGGCGCTATTCCAAGCAAAAGAACGACCGTAGCTGTGATGTGCCTAAAGGGGGCAAGCCTATTACAGCCATGATTTTGAACCCCCTAAAAATTCCCGGCAAGGTGCGTATTTTTTGCTATACGGAGCATTCCGGTAAAATTTTAGTGGATAAAACCACCTGCCCCAAAAAGCTGTGGAACAGAGCGGAACGCACCATCAAGGAGCTGAATCTCAACGCACCCCGTCTCATGCGCATGCGTTTGGCGGTCATCCAAAAGCTGGAGGATGACATTGCTGCAGAGATGGAGCAAGGCATCCCCTTGGAGGAGGTACTGACCATGCTAGCTGAAACCTGCTTGGTGCCGGATTATGAAGGTATTTCCCTCCCCTTCTAAGCTGTAAAACGTTGGTATTTACGCGACGCCGCGGAAAAGGTTATCGCCGCCAGTGGCGACAAGCTATAAAACAAAAACCGCATGTACTGCTTCACATCAAGAGAGCAGTCCATGCGGTTTTTTTAGTCTTTTTTGTTCATATCGGCAAGTCAAACATGCTGAAATTTTATTACTCGCAAAACGCTACCAAAAGAATGTTTTCTATAGGCAAGCATGCAAAGTCTGGTTTTAGTACCACTTTGTCTGCTGCCGCAGCCAGGCCTCCGTCTTGTTGTCCTTTTTACGCAGCTTCAGCCAGGTTCCCTCATCCACAGGAACAGCCGCATCCTTAGGTACCTGAAGTTCCATCATAATCCCCTTGTTAGTCTTGACCTGCACCAGGCATGGAGCACCGGGCTTATCCAACTGAGCCTTGACCACCTTAAACACATCACCCTGCTCCAGCTTGTACTTTGTGTGCTCTGCATCCTCCAGCAGTATGCTCTTAACCATTTTGATAGCAGTGGGCTGCTTAAACTCCAGCTTATCCACCACCAAAAGCTCCTCCCCCACCTGAAACAGGGAGGTCGCACTCATGACCGTTACACTGGGCTCCACGTATAAGGCATCCCCATCCCGCACGGTAACTGTGCGGATGCGTGTTCCTAAAATATTATTGGCCATCGCAAAGCCCGCTACTGTGGCGAGGATAACCAAAAATACCATTATTGTTCTTTTACTCATGGCCACACCTCACATAAGCTTGCTTTCTGAAAGCGCTTCATACTTCATAAAACCGGGCTTGCCCTGAAACTCCACCTTTTTCCATTGTCCCACATAGGGAAAACGCAGATATTGTACATCAAAGTCCTTGTCATAATATTTTCCGTCCACAAAAACACGACCTTTGATTTCGCCATTGCCCCGATCAGCTCGCAAAATCTGCACCTGCGTACCCTGGGGAATAATATGCCTAGCACCCCAAAAGCGTTGGAACTGCAGCTCCACTGTAGTAATAGCAAAGCTCTCATCCTTATCCTGACTGGAAACAGTTTCCAAATAGTCCACCTTCACGCCCTTGGACATGCGCTCAATCACCTTGCCCTCCAATCCGGAAGGGCTATTGTAGAGCTCTGCCTTGTCCTGCACAACCACGCACTGCAAGCGTCCTGCTTCTACCTCAGCATATTGCAAATGCTGGGTCAGCTGAGCAGTGTTATATTTGGTAGTTTGCACACTGTGAGCCTTTACCAAAGCATAGCAGCCACCAGCCACTGCTCCTAGCAGAAAAAAGCCTGCCAGTACCAGTGCTGTAGCCTTTAGCTCCCTTCCTTCCATGCTCTCACTCCTTTGCATCATACTTTGCCGTTAAAATATCACTTAGCTATATTCTTACATATGTCACGCTGCTTTGCAAGTCCCCTGGCACAACAAAAAAGACCTAAGAGCGAACTCTTAGGTCTTAAGCTTCAATGTGGTGCGGTAGAGAGGATTTGAACCTCCACGGGGTTGCCCCCACTAGCTCCTGAGGCTAGCGCGTCTGCCGTTCCGCCACTACCGCGTTGTCGTTGCATCAGCAACGAATATATATTATCACAAAGGGGCGTGCCTGTCAACAGCTTTTTGTGATATTTTGCCAGCTTCTTCCCTTAGGCTTGTGCTTTTTGTGCCTTGTAGGCGCGACCTAAAGCATTGACCTCCTTCATAACCTCAAAGAAGCGCTCCTTAGTAACGCATTTAGGTTTATGCTTCCAGCCAGCAGAGGTCTTAAATTTTTCGTACATGGTTTCAAACTCGTCTTCTTCGATTTCCACATCATCAAAGCAAATAGGCAAACCGATGGAGTAGTTAAAGTCCATCAGACGCTTCACCATCTCCATGTCACCGGCATAGGCAACCTGTACCAAGGTACCCAATGCTACTACCTCACCGTGGAGATGATTATGACCCTTCTTAGTAACAGTGGAGCCATAATATACACAATGAGCCAGCATGCTGTTGTAATAATAAGCATTGTCTTCTGTGGTGGTCAAATTGGAGGCTAGGCCTGTGGAAATAATAATGTCCAAAATAACCTGAATCAGCTCAAAGCTGTTACGATGCGCACGGAAATCCTCCAAGGCCTTTTTACCATTGTCCAGAATGGGCGCAGTGCACACGCGGCTGATTTGTTGTCCCAAAAGGGTGGTATGAAAG
>CAMFZA010000002.1 GCA_946002345.1 uncultured Phascolarctobacterium sp.
CAATTCCGCACTGTCTTTGGCCAGCATGCTGCCGCCCTTGAGCAACACATTGCGCTGTGCTGTTAAAGCAACATTATCAGCAGCAATGCTACCCGCGTTTTGGATGAAGTCTTGTCCTGCACTCGCATTAACTGCCGTGCCACTTACAGAACCAGTACCACCCAAGGTCAGATTGCCATTAGAGGTTAAGGTGGTTGTGCCATTAACGGTGTCCACAGCACCATTTACAGTAATTGTAAAGGCCTGCAAGGTGGTGCCATGAGTAGAGTTTACGCTACCAGCGACACTCAAAATGCCGCCTGCCGTCAAGCTTGCAGCATTGCCAGCATCAACGCCGCCAGCAAGAGTCAACTCGGCACCAGCATTGAGAGTTGCATCATGATCTGCACTTACACTGCCATTGATACTCATGCTTTCGCCAGAATTCAAGCTTGCATCATTAGTTGCATTCAAGTCACCATTGATAGTCAATACTTTTGTGGAGTCCAGAGTAACATTCACGCCGGTCAAAGATGCATTACTATCAACTGTGATACCTGCTTCTTCATTGATCAGCGTAATACTACCAGCTGCCTGTAAAACGTTAGGCACTACAATCGCATTATTCTTGCCGGATTTATCATCATAATTGGTAACGGTCAAATCGCCATTAATTTTCTCTGCGGTGTTAACCTGCAAAGCATTGTTATTCTTGCTGTTAGCACTGCCAATATTTACAGCGCCGCCAGCTTTAGTAATAATCACTTGCTCCAACTGGTTAGCTTTGCTTGCCAAATTAGTAGTTCCAGCTGCAGAAGTGTTCAGCACTGGAGTTGCCAAAGCAAAGCCATCAGCTTCGGTAATAGCGCCATTTGTAGCAGTAAGAGTTGCAGTGTTAGCTGCAATGCTACCGCTATTCAAAGCAATGTCTTTAGCAGCAGTCAAGCTTGCACTTGCAGCAGTAATCTCGCCCTCACTTACGCTGACACTTTGACCCTTGAGGGTAGCAGTATTGGTAGCAGCAATAGTACCACCACTTACTGCAACTGTATTCTTGTCAGCCTGCAGGGTAATGTTTTGTGCTTCAATGCTTGCACCCTCGCCCACGGTCACATCTGCCTCATCATTAATCAAGCTGATATTACCAGTAGCAGCTAACTCTTTATTCAGGACGATAGCATTAGCCGCACCATTTGCTTCGTCAAAATTATACACTGTTAAGCTACCCTTGACCTTAGCGCCCTCGTTAAGCAGACCAATATGCAAAGTATCATCACTGGTATTGCTATTATAGACAGTGATATCACCATTGGTATTGCCAACTTGGACATTGGCCAGCTGATTGCTTTGACTTGCCAAGCTAATAGCACCGGTAGCCTTGGCCTGCAAATCAGTAGCATCCAGCACAAAGCCGCCACCTTCAAGAATTGCACCTTGGTTAGCAGTCAAAACAGCAGTGCTTGTCACTACAGAACCGCTGTCCAGGCTAATGCCAGCACCAGCAGTCATACTAGTTGCATCTGTTACAATGCTACCACTACTCACAGTAATGCCCGCACCAGCATTCATGCTAGATGTATCCGCCGTAATGCTGCCACCGCTCAAGCTAATACCATTATCCGCTTCAAGCTCTGCCTGAGCCGCTGTAACAGCGCCGCCGCTTACAGTAACATTCACGCCATCCAGCAGCACTTTATCAGCAGCAGTAAGCTTGCCGCCAGCTACTAAAACATTATGGTTAACAGCCTGCAGAGTGATATTCTGTGCACTAATATCGGCATTGGTGCCCACGCCCACATGGGCTTCTTCGTTGATAATGCTGATGTCACCCGTTGCCTTCAGTTTATCAGCCAAAACAATATTATTCGCCTCGCCCTTAGCATAATTGTGAACAGTTAAGTTGCCACCCACAATGGCATTGGGGGTAGTAATAGCTATACGCAAATCAGCATTGGTCATATTGCCATTACCCACAGCAATGCTACCGCTAGTATTGGCAACATTCACCTGCTGCAGCTGGTTTACGTCGCTGTCTAAAAGGATATTGCCATTAGCGGTTGCATTTAAGGTAGGCGTATACAGTACAAATCCCTTATTTTCATCAATCTTTCCGGCATCAGCCTGCAAGTTTACTATCTTGCTTGCCAAATAGCCCGTTTCTAACAGAACATCATTACCCGCCTGTACAGTAACGCTATTAGTGCCATTGATTTGCTGCGTGCCAGCCACAGTAACATCTCTAGCACTGCCCAAATAAATATCCTTAGAATTAATGGCTTCGATATTATTATCAAGGAGCAAATCTATAGTGGTATAAACACTTGCAGAGCTACTACTATTTAAAGCATCCAGCAAATGCAAATTGCCATCCACTACAATACCAATATTTTGCAGGGTAGCCCCGCTCACAGGGTCCACCTCAAGATTCAACACGCCTTGAGCTGCTTCGCCCTTGCTAGAGCTAGTTATACCCTTCACATAAACATTGTCCTTCGCCTTAAGCATAACCTTGCTGGCGGTGTCGTCTGCATCCACATTCTTAATGCGCACGCCATCATTATCAGTGTGGCTAACACCAGAATTGTCATTCACCGCTGCACCAATAGTGCCACCGCGAGACTCAATAGTCAAGGTTAGACCATCAGCGCGCAGGTAATAATCCTCAGCAGTACCATTGGTTCCCATGAGGATGGATTTATTAGCACCAATATAAATGTTCCCCTGCACTGCATTTGCACTGGAGGAAATATTGCGCAAAAGCAGATTATTATCACTGGTTTGGTTCAAATAGATGTTGCCACCAGCCACAGAGCTTAAGCCATCAGCAGTCTTGCTTGTACCAAATATATCCGTAGTGAGCATTTTGCTCGCTGTGCCCAGGGCACCCACTGCAGTGATATACAGGCTCTTACCTTGGATATTAGCTTTGCTGCTACCATTGTTATAAATACTGCCTAAGCTGGTCAGATTAACCTCACCTGTGCTGGAGCTAATGCTATCCACATAAATATCAACAAAGTTACCCTTATTATCAAGGCCCAGGAAGCTGTCGTTGCCAACCTCCGTGCGACCTTCCAGCAAAATATGACCCTTGCTGTCGCCGCCGCTGGCGGTTACGGTCAGCTTACCATTGGTAGGATTATTAAGGCTGGTAATTTGCTGAATACCCACGGCCTGC
The DNA here is from genome assembly GCA_946002345.1 of uncultured Phascolarctobacterium sp. Classification (GTDB taxonomy): domain Bacteria; phylum Bacillota; class Negativicutes; order Acidaminococcales; family Acidaminococcaceae; genus Phascolarctobacterium_A. The sequence goes on from CAMFZA010000002.1 coordinate 3,158, forward strand.
TTGTCCTGCACAAGGGCAATGGTATTACCCTGTGCATCGGTCTCGATGCTCACATTGGTAATATCTGCATTGCTCAAAGCCTGCAAATTATCCAAAGCACCAGTCTCATAAGCACCATTGGTCTTCTTCAAAATGCCATTGAGCTGGAATTCCTTAGTCTTGCCACTGTTATAGCCGATGCTATCGCCAGCAATCAAAGTAATATTATGACCAATAACATTGGGGTCCTTGCTAGAGGTCTTGGTCAAATTTTCACCGCTGGGGTTTACGATGCCTTCAGCAACAGTGTACAGCAACGCATTGGGATCATATTGTTCATAGCTATACAAAGCACCCTCATTTTTAGCATTGGCGCTAGCAACTAATCTATTTTTGATAGTCAGCAGGGTTGCATTGCTGCCATCTCCACCAACCATAGCCAAATTTTTCCAACGAGCAATACGTTCCTCCGCCGTGCCCTTATTGCTAACCTCTGTAGGCAGTGCATCAACAAGGCTGCCAGTAGTCGCTTTAAGAGTCACATCACCAGTCTTGGAATATACTCTGCCAAGGCGCAGGTCGCCATTAGTCTGCTTAATATTGATATCACCATAGGCAGTTACATTTAAGGACGCACTTAGACTATCCTCGTTATTAAGAGGAGTAGGCTTAACCTTTACTGCGAAATCAGAACCCTCTCCCCCATCACCATACACACTGCCATTGAGAGTGGTGAGGTCGATTCTAGCTGCAGAAACATCATTGCCAATAATATTCATAATGTCGCCCACACTGGAATTATTGATTATCTCCAGATTTCTCCAGGCATAACCACCAAGGTTTTCAGTAGTTGCCAAGGCCAAATTACCCTTAGCGCCTACTGCGCTATTTACAGTAATATTGGCATCAGCTAGATAATCTACACCCATATTCATAAGCAACAGGGCTACATTATCACCGGCAACGATGTTTATATCCTTGATGCCCTGATTGGCACGTAATTCAACAGCGGAGCCGTAGAGATTGCCTCCGTTTTGCTCAATGGAACTCAAGCCTGCCTTGATGAGGATAAGGCCCTTTTCCGTCCCTGCTCCCTCGTTTTTGTAGACCTGGGTATTACCAATATTGCCGGTAATATCCACACCAAAGGGTGATTCAATAGCGATTTTAGCAGTATTTGCATCATTGCCCACTAAGGAAATACCAATATCCCGGTCCGCTTTAACATCGGCATAGTAGGTTTCCAGCTCGCCCCAGGTTTCGGTCCAAATAACATGATGGTTTTCATGGCAGCCGAAAACGCCTGAGTGATCAACGGTATCACTATCCACAGTATAGACATGCTCTGTGGTTTCCGTATGGGTATAGTCCATAATGGTGCTACCATTATTATTGCTATCCTTAATTACTGCGCCGCTAAGTCTATCTGCATTAGTGTTTGTACCAGTTTCTATAGGAGTTTTATCCTCAGACCATTCCTTTAGGACTTCTGAAGTATTCAAATCGTCCCTGCTCCAAAGGCCCCAAGCACCATCCACTTGCTTTTCTTCATAGCGTTTATATTGAGTAGATTCCTTACCGCTAGTCCAAGTATAACGCAGGCCGGTCTTCGGTGCATAAGTATAGTCGTTATAAATTGAGGTTGATTCCTGCACTCGATTAATTTGGCTGCCTGCGTCAGGAGTAATATATTGGCCATTGCTGTCCAAATATTGCACCTGGGTGCTGCCATTTTTAATGGTGGTTACCAGTGTTACGGAAGTGTCCTTGCCATTTTGCTTCACCATATAGGCCGCAGCATCGGTAATGCTGATGATGCCTTCCACATCATGGGTCAGCAAATCACCCACCTGTAGTCTATGTTGAGTGGAATTGGTAATGGTAATATTGCTAGCACCATCAAGGCATACGATTTTGCCGTAGCCAGTATTGACAATACGCCCTGTGAGATAAACCTTGCCGCCGCCGGCATCCACATCCTCCACGATAATTTTATCCGTAGAGGGATTGTAATAAGCATTAAGCTTATATTTATAGCAGGCACTACTGCTATCCCAATAAGCACCGCCATCCACTACCTTATAGGAATCCACGCCTTTAACAGCATCATCAGAAAGCACAGGACTACCTAATTCAGTATAGCTTTGCTTTATCTGGGCAATAGCATTGTTTACAGCAGTGTAATCATTATTACCACTGGTTAAATCAAGATAATAATCACCATAGCCACTTTGGATGACGCCGTTAATATTGATATCCGTTGCATTGATGTAGATGGAGCCACCGGCAATATAGCTGCCTGTTGCCTTGCTGTTGGGGCTAGGAGCTGTCTCCATAGCATTAGAAACAGTGACGTCCGTCTTGCTAGTGATCATCTGTTGGTATTCATCTTTGTAAGCATCCTTCACAATGCCCCCCACATTAACTATACCAGCCGTATAATTTTGGGAGATGCTGCCGCCAGCTGTCAAGGCCACAGTGGTACCCAGTACAGCAACGGAATCTTGGGGATTTTCAGCTGCAATACGAATATTATTGTGGGCACTGGTGATGGACACAGCACCACTTTGGTTCAGAATATCCCCTTCTACCCAAATATCGGCCATGGGCTTGTATTGGCCCGTAACCCAGGTATTGCCATCCAAATATTTGTAATTTAGGGAAGTGCCGGCATAATTGCCTAAAACAGCAATGCTGCTGCCAGCTCCTGCCTTGGCATCAATTTGCGCAAAGGAAGCTTTCGTACCATTTTGATTTAGAGCAGTTAGCTTTTCATTGAAGCTAGCAGTGGTATCACTATCGGAAGTCACCACTTGGTTATTATAAATAATCTTGCCGCCATCGGAATCGACAGTAATTTGGTCCAGCTTCAGCAGCAGGTTGGTATTATTGACGATATTAATATCCGCACTACCATTAGCCTGCATGCTGCCCGTGCCAGAGCTGCTGCGAACAGTGTCAGTTTGAATATTAATATTACCACCAGAAGCAACTAGTTGTGGCAGCTCTACATAATCAACATAATTGTTGGCAGTCATATGATACTGGCCATTAGTATCCTGATATACACTGCCGTAAGCGAGCATTTCCTGCATCAAGCGATCTGCTTCCGCTTTGTAGCCCAAGTACGCAGCACTGTTGGTGCCATCCTTGGCATACTCATTCATCAGCTTCATTACTTCGTTATAGCGATTTGCTAAAATCACGCTGTAGTCAGCTCTGCCCAAAGTAATGCTATCCAGGGTAATGCCAGTAATGGGGTCTGCTTCAATTGAAATATGTCCCTTAAGCCCAGTCTCATCCAAGGCAGTTTTGCCAGTCAAAGCAGCTCTATCTTTGGCATCAAAGATTGCAATATCACCGGGGTCGCCAATGGTAATATGAATCACATTGCCGGACCCGGCAGTGACGGTGCCATTGATATCCACCTTATTGTTGGAGGTTTTTTCATATTTTTCGTCGCCATCAGCCTCGGTCACATAGCCACCATTGGAGGTGCCACCATAGCCAGTGTCACGGGCTGCCACAACGCGAGTCAGCTCCTGCCCTGCATCAGCATAGATATTGGTATGGCGCACGCTATTACTGCTGCTATTGGCAGCAATAGTCACAGAATTGTTTTGATTTACGATATTTTCTACAGTAGGCATCAGTACAACAGGAATAATATCACCGTTGTAATTCATGGCCTCTGCATCCAAATCAAACATTGCCACAGTACCATCAAGCTTTTTGCCGGCGTATAGATTAATGTCCTGCGTGCTATAGAGAGTTTTTTTAGTGTCATTAGTGTTATTAGTGTTATAAGCTTCTTTCAAAGAAATAGCATTGGTGCGAGTGATGTTATTCATTAAATCAGCATCACTGCCGCCAGCAACGCCCGCTGGAGTTTCGGTCAGAGCATAGGTAAAGAGCTTAAGGGCATCCGCAGCTGACAAAGTAATAGCATTACGGGGACTCTTGGTAGTGATGCTGCTACCATCCAGTTCCACAGCCTCGTTATTAGAGATAGTATTATTAACATTGGTTACGCTGGCATTACCTACAATGCCCACACTGAACACATAGCCATTGACGAGCAAATCCTCGTTAGTGTAACCAGCAATAGCAATGCTGCCACCGGTGCTCTCAATTTCGGTATTTTTCAAAAGCACCTGAGCAGAGGAGGTAACGCTGTTGGTAATATCAGAATTACCAACAGCACCCAAGCCATAGCCCTGTCCCCAGAGCATCTCGGAATATTCATTGTTATCATCCCGATTGGTACTTGTCGCAGTATTATTATATTTGCTTTCGCCCTTGTTCAGGCTAATATCGTTATTAGCAATAATATTAATATTGCCACCGCTAGTAATATCAGCATGATCTACATTAATAGTGGTTGTATTACTTATCGCGCTTTGAACAGAGGCATCACCCTCGCCAAAACCAGTTATAGTCAGCGCATCCGCCTTCAAATTCACGCTATCATTGCTATTGGCCTGCACATTTAAAGCGCCCGCTGCCTGAAGCTTGCCCTGAACAGTAACTGTAGTAGTACTGCTGCTGGAGTGCGTCACCTCGGCCGCCACTGGCGATAAAGCAAGAAGTCCCGAGTTAGCACCATCGGCATTAGTGTATACCTCAGTATTCTTTTGCGCCTGCACAGTAAGATTATGCGCCTGTAGGCCATCAGTACTACCACCATTAACGCTGAGATTGATACTACTACTATCCGTTGTGTAAGCAAAATTAGTGCCAGTAACAAAGAAACCGCTCACATCCACGGCCTGCACCTTGGCCTTAGCTGTTGCATAATTAAGCGCGTTGATTGCCACATCGGGAGCTGTTGTCGCATTGGCATCCTTAATCAAGCTAATCGCGCCCACATTCATATTAATGGTCGCATTGTTAGCAGCAGTAACCTTATTGACAGAGATATCCTCTATAGCCACATTTACTGCCAAATTGTCCGCATAGCTGGTGTATTTTCTGTTTTCCTCGACTTGGTTGTGATCAATAAGCTCACCCACCTGACCGGTAATCGCAAGGTCTTGAGTGGTGAAGCTATTGGAGTCAGTAACGCTAACGCCCACGCTGCCGCCAAAGCTAGATTCCACAATGGTGCCATGACCAGTAACAAAGCCCAAATTAACATTAGCAGGAATGTAATTCTTTACCTGCGGCGTATTCTGAGCGCTAACAGTAATGCCCTTAGCGACAAAGGAATTGTTGGCATTGGTATTATTGGTATTGCCCAAATTAACATTTACGGCCACAGCATCATTGCCCTTAACCACCGTGCGTCCCATGCTCACAGCCTGTGCGCTAACAGGCACAGCCTTATTATCTATTACCACACTGTTACCTGCCTTAATTTGCAGAGCATCCTCGGAGGCAGTGCTAATTTGCTCCGTAGCAGTTATAGAAGAGCCACTCACGTTAATGGTATTATTGCCACTATGATTTATATCGGAAACAACATCCGTATAGCCAAGTGCACCGGCTACGCCCATGCCCATGGTACTGCTTACAGAGCCCAAAACATCGGAGCTAATATTTACTTTATTGCCAAGCAGGGTCGAGCCGGCCACATTCACCAGCTGATGCTCCTGCACATCAATGTGATTTGCGATAACACCCACATTAACAACGGCCACCGTGCCCTGATATACCCCACCGGTTACATTATTATTAGCCCGAGCCTTAACATCCAGATTTTGAGCAGCACGAAGCTCACTGCCACCGGTAACCTTAGCCTCTACCTTACTGGTGCCAGAGCCTTTGTTAATGGATTGCAGAATGTCCTTATCCTTGCTGCCGCTAGCCACAAGCTGCTGATTCTCCAAATTGGCCACATCTGCCTTAGTTCTAACCAAGGCTTGATTAGTCAGCTCTTGTACATCGGCGGATAAAGGAAGTTCTCCGCCCTCAGGATTAGTAGTGTAATATGTTTTTTGCAAATTATCTACCTTAGTCGTAGTGCCTGCTTCATCCGTAGAAGCACTAGTGCCACAATTATAGGTATATGCATCCTGCAGCTGTCCGCCGATATTGGTGTACATCAGGTTTACGCCAATAGCTCCGGCGCCAATCGTAGCGCCTGCCAGCACTGTATTCACATTTCTGGTTTCCTCGGCCTGTACCTGTACATTATCTGCATAAGCATCGCTATTATCCACAGTTGTGGTGGTTTGGCTATTAATATTGAGCACGCCTACGCCAACAGCCAAAGCGCCAATAGTACTAGCCGCATCCGTTACGTTTTGGAAAGTATTAATCAAATTATTATTAGCCTTTGCAGCAAAATTAGCAAAGCCTGTACTATTGCTGCCTAAGGTGGAATTGCTAACAAGGGTGCCTACCTGCGCATCTATATTGACAACCTCAACCGCTACGCCCACAGCTGCGCCTAAAGAAGCAGCCAATGTATTGGTAGAAACTTCGGTATGCACATCGTTTCTATTATTGGCTTTAACCTCAACCTTGCTGGTAGACTTGTCGCCAGTTCTCGTAAAAATAGCATTATTAAGTGCGGCCAAGGTATAGCTCTTGTCGTGAAGCACAGCTACTCCTGCGCCCACAGAACCACTAGCTATAGCACCACTTAAAGCAAAGCCATTGTTATAAGTATCTATCTCTGTCTCGCGGTCAGCATCGATGGTGAGGCTGTGCAGACTGCCATCCACATCATCAACCCAAGCCTTTACCTCGCCCTCCACATCGTGGACGGCTACAGAGCCAATAACAGCACCGGCACCCTCCGCAGATCCGGCAACGCCAATGCCCGTCTGACTGCTGTTCACACGACGCTCATTATGTGCTTGGACAAGTACATCATCAGCATGCAAGGTACCATTTTGAACCACCGCTCTAGTATTGCCATTGATAGTATTCACTACAACGGTAGCGCCAATGCCCATGCTGGCGCTGGCAGATCCAGCACCGGTCAAAATTCCTGCGTAATTATGCAGTGTTTCATCGCTGTCTGCCTTTACAGAAACATCTCCAGCAGCAGTAATATTAGCATTATGGACTAGCGCTTCCACATCATTGCCTAAGGTATTCACTGCCACGTTGGCCTGACCGTTGACGGCAACCACAGTGCTACCGCCCACGTTGAAGCCCATAGCTATATCGTAAATGCTATTAATGCCCACAGCTTCAATTTGAGCAGACTTAATAGACCAAGTGCCGCCATTTACATTGGCCTTGGTATCCACATCACTATTGAGTACGGAAACAGTCGCTCCTGCGCCCACTGCAGCCGTGCTACCCCACACAGCATTAAGAGCATCCGCACTGGAAACAATATCCCCATCAGTCTTGGCCAAGGCTTTGACGTTCTTGGAGCCAGCAGTCAAATTTACATTATTCATGGTAGCCAGCGTATCGCTATGCACGTCGGCTACAGAAACGCTACCCTCAGCAGACACGCCTACCAAGCTAGTGCTTATGGCTACGCCGCCACCCAACGCCAGATTTACTACATTAGCGTCGTTGAGCGCTTGCACGCTAACGCTGGCAGCATCGCTTGCATCAGTGCTGCCGCTCATAGTAATTGTCGCATCGTTCAGCGCTGCGCGCACGCTTTGCTTGTTATCGCTGGCACCAATATTAGTATTAGCCACAGCGCCGCCCACTGTCACCGCCGCACTAGTGCTCCCGGCAAACCCCAAGGAGCCGGCCACAGTGACGATATCAGAATCATCTTCTGCCTTCACAGCAACGCTTGTCGCATTGGTAAGCGTATTATTGATAGTGTCGGAGTTAGAAGTATATTTTTCTACTACGGCCTCGGTATTATTATTGCCGTAGTTGGCAGCATAGGCGCCCACCAGCGCACCATTGCTCCAGCCGCCGCTGACACCCGCGCCAATAGTATACATATCACTATTATTATAAGCGTTCACTGCGAGGGCAGTGCTGCCATTATTATAGCCACTCAAGCTAATCCCACGCACATAGGCACCAGTTGTATTATCAAAGCTGTTTTGCGCCCAGGTAAGGCCTGCTGCTCCGCCATACACATTGGAAACAGTCGCACTCAGCTGGCCTGCCGTGCTCACCAGTGTAGAATTGGTATTAGCATTCACATCAAATTTAGGCGCAGTAATAGTGCTGTTTTCCACCTTAGCGATGGTATCATTATCAATTGTATTAGCCACACCACTGCCCGCTACATCCACGGTAACAGTGCCCTCGTTTAAGGTAGCAGCCGCACCTGCAGCCAGCGCCACCATTACAGTCTTGCTTTCCGCCTTAACGCTAACTCCATCAGTGCCGCTCACCTTAACAGTGCTGCCTGTTACGCTAGCATCGAAGCTATTATTTACATCGTTCACATTGGTTGCTACAGCTGCGCCAAAGCTGGACTGGTTGCCCCCGGCCTTCACTGCCACACCAATAGCGCTGCCAACGATAACGTTGCTGCTACTATTAATGCCCACATTTTGGCTAGTATAATGCTGGTCAGCATTCACGCTACCGTCATCATTTTTATTTACAGCAAAGTCCACGCCTGTGGTGCCATTGGCATTAGCCATGGCGTTATTCACGTTCACATCGACTATGGCAGCGTCTACAGAAGCAGTTACATCAACTGGCGTTGCGCTTCCAGAATAGGTGTAATATCTATTGGGATTGGCAATAATAACTCGACCTGTGCTGTCCTTCCAAATGCCCGTTTCCTCGTCATAAGTAACCTTATTATTTTTATCAAAAAGATTAGCAGCAGCGCCATTATCCTCATAGACAAAATCGTCTCCATGCACCTCTAAATACTGCTTCTCGCCATTTTTATCCAGCACATAGTACTTGCCTTGATTTTCTGAAATACTTAAGCTAGTCGGTCTATCCTCTACAGGCACAACTTCCCCATAACTTGCATCTGCGGGATCACTATAAACATAATCCCCATCCACGTTAACGACAAAGCTCTTACCTGTAATTGAGGTATAACTACCCGTCTCCACCTGAATGCCATTATTTTGAGTGGAGTTGATTGTATCAATATATTGATTTTGGAATTCATCAGTTTCTAATTTGCCATCCCGTGCTTCATTGGCAAAGCTGGAGGCATAAATCTGGTCATTGCTGGACTGGGCCTGCACCTGGTTGTCCACCATATTCACAGCAATAGCCACATCGCCCATCAGATATCCATCGTTCATGAGCACACCGACGGAGGTAGCAGTGCCCACCTGCACCAAATTGCTTACTGCAAGGTTATTAACAATGCCTGCCAAAGCAGTATTGCTACCGATAGTATTACCCTCCATGCGAGCGAGAATACTATTATCCACATCGTTGATAGAAATCGCTGCGCCCGCGGCTGCGCTTCCCTTGGCCAATTCAAAGGCTACGCCACCGCCCACCTGTACATCCTTGTCGTAGGCAATGTTATTCACATTCAGAGCACCCTCGCTCATATTGTTGCCGCTCATAACAGCGTGCACAGCACTATCAACATAATTTGCTGAGCCGGAGCCACCCAAATTAATGGAGGTACCGCTGCCCCGTTGGCCCATTTCTACGCCCACGGACAAGCCCAAGGCAACCTGGGCGCCACTATTTTGCGCCATGGTAGTCAAATTATCGCCATTGGTAATAATGGCATTTTTAAGGCTACTTTCAGTCGTCTTGTACAAATCGTTGACGGCAATCGCACCGCTCAAGGAGGCTTGGAATTTGCTCGTATCGGCAACACCGATTTTGCTAATAGCTGCAGCGCCACTATAGGAGCCAATATAGGAGCTATCCTCTGCCATCACGCTAACGCCCGTGGTCATATCACTGCCACCGTTAGGTCTGGTCAGAGAAATATTTACATTATCCAGCGTGGCCTTGGTTTCATCAGCCACATAATTCCAAGACACACTGCCCGCAGCATCAACCTTAATGGTGCTATCCTTTTTGGTAGAGGCGGCAGGAGTATTGCCAGCTGTCTGTCCCGGGGGAGTCGTGCTGCCACCGGCCTCTTCCTGTCCTGCAGTTAAAACATTCTGCTGCGTTCCATTATTGGTATTTTCATTATTATTGTTGTTATTGGTGCTGTTGCTTGTAGTACCAGCCTGCAGCTCTTGATTTTCAACGCCCTCCTGGCCCTGGCCACCCTGAGTATTAAACTGGGTGCCACCGGCATCCTTATTCTTATTAGGAGTTTCAGTAGCGCTCATGCTACCAGCGACTGTGAAGGTATTAATCACGCCATCGGTATGGGCATTAACATTCACGCTATTAGCGCTAATGCTGCCCTTGCCAGCCGTATCATTTGCTTCCAAATTCTGCATTTGTGCCAAGGTCTTGATATCATAATCCGTGATACCCATGGCCACGCCCACGGCAGAGCCGTTGGAATAGCCCACATCACCGGTTAGATTTACAATAACCGCATTATTGTCGGCACTGATATTAACTGCACCATTAGATATAATGCCTTCAGTTGTTGATTCCTTACCTGTTTCATCCTTGGTAGTAATAGTTCCCCAGGTTTTTTGTGCCGCTAAGGTAACATCATCATCCACGAAAGCTTTAGCATAGGAATTACCACCCATGTAATTACCCATGCCAGTGATACCCAGGGAGCTGGTTTTAGCACCACCCATGACAAGGCCTATATTGACAACATCATTATCAGTAGCAATACTAATATCTCCAGCGCTAATATTAACACCCTTGTTTACAGTAACCTCGCTAGTATTGTAGGCTGTTTGCACATTCAAGCTGCCGCCAATACCGGTTGCGCCAGCATTAGTATTGAATAAGTCCGGAATAAAGGACCATTTGCCAATCAAATTGGCATTTTGCTCAATGACCTTAGCATTAAGCTTGGCATCATTTTCGTTGCCGCCCACAATACTTCTGTTGGCTCCAATATTAACCTTGGCATTATTATCTAAATACTGCACGCCAATAGCGGCAGTAGCCACCCTTGCTGCATCAGGCCCCTTCACCTTGTCAGTAGAAGCCGAAACGTACATATTAGCATAATTGGCCGCATTACACAGTGCTTCCAAGGCAGACTTTAACTTATCCGTACCCGTAAATTGGGTTAAAATGTCAATAGCAGCCTTAGATTTAATTAAAAACTGTGAGCTTTTGGCAAAAGTCTTCTCAGGATCGTTAGCACGCATAACCAAAATATCAGCAATAATGTTCTCTAAATCACCAACCTTTTCTGTAATGCCATCTCCACTCCAATTTGCCCAATGGTCCAAAAATGCAGCCCATCCACTTTCTACATCGTCTATAAGCTTATTCACTCTGTTATAGGAATTATCAACTGTCGCCGCAATTTCTACATTGCCCTTAGCTCCCTTAAGCTTACCCTTATCCGTGCTACTAGCCTCGGCAATATTGACCTCAGCCGTATTTTCCATAACCTCCACAGCAATAGCTGAAGAAACAGCATTATCCTCAGGCTTGCCCATATTGGCGAAAAGGTTCTTAGTCGTGATAATGCTATCGCCTACAGAGGTGCTTGCTAAAATACTCAAATCCTTTGCGGAACCAATATTTACATCTTTAGCCACATTAGTAATAGCCTTATTATCCGTAACAGCTACGGCAAGGCTAACGCCTATATTAAAGTTAGTGTCCCACTCTTGTTGCTGAACCTGGCCATTGGTATCTTTGGCTTCGTCGACCTTAGGAGATTTCTTAAACAGGGGAATCATGTCCATTACACTTTGGACTCCCCCTCTAGTAACGGGCAAATTGATTAACCAATCCGTGCCACTGGGCTCTACACCAATGGAGGAGTCCGTTGTCATGGAAAGGCTATTCAAAAGGTTTTGTGAGTCTAGCTTTACCATACCACCCTGCAAGGAAGTGTTTGCGTTAACATTGGCATTTCCATTACTTACGCCCACATTGATGGCGGTAGCCAACGAGGTTTCGTTCTTTTCGGCAATTACAGCATTGCTATTAAGGGTATTTACGCTGGCAGCAGTAGCGACCAAGCCCCCTGTAGCAGTAATTTTAGCTGTGTCGCTGGCTGTAGTATCCTTAGAGCCCAAATTAATTACCGCATCCGTATCCTGTACATTGATTACTATGGATGCTGCGTAAAAAGGAGCACCTGAGCCAGCTGCCGGTTTGTCACTACCGCCACTATTGTTTTCGCCATTATTTTCGGTGTTAGTATCATTAGCGGCGTTTAAGGACGTAAGCAAGGTAGTATTCGTATTATTGTTGTTTTCGGAGCCACCATTGTTAGTAGCATTGCCGTTATTACTACCACTGCCCCCACCGTCAGGTACTACGGCCTTGGGAAACTTTAGGACTATGCCACCGATACTAGTATTAACAGCCTTGGAGGTTACAACCACATTACCAGCGGTGGCAACATTGCCATTAGAGCCCACGGTACCTGCATGCACCTCACCAAACAAGTCAATTTGAGCATTGCTAGCCGTATCCACGTAAAGAAAACCACCGCCAAAATGGTCCAAGGGGTTTTCAGTTCCTGCCATTAAGGTCGGCTGGATAGTAATAACCTCTTTATTGGTTGCTGTGCTAGTAGCAGTAATATTAGTATCTAAAACAGAGTTAATCTTAGAGCTTGCCCCCTGAGTAATCGTAGCCTTAGCATCTGCATAAGCAAAGGGCATATATATTTGTTTTAAAACATTGTTAAAAGTTGCAACACCGGAAGCCTTATCACCTAAAACCTTTAGGCTTAACAATTTTTCCGTCAAAGCATTGGCTAAATTATCGTTTATAATGGTATCTACTGTCGTTTCACCAGTTGCATCATTGATGGTATAGGTTAATATCTTATCACCAGCGGCAAAAATACTCTGGTCGTTATGACCTTCATAAGTGGAGCTGGCAGTGGCATTAATGTTCACATTAGCACCACTGATATCGCCATCTATATTTACATTGGCCCTAGTAAAGGCCATAATATCCCAAACCTCTACCAAGGAGTTGTCATTTACTCTAGTAGCAGTGGCACTGACATTAACATCACCCATAGCGTCAATCTTAGTATCTTCGCCAATATCAACAGTTGCCTCCACCGTATTGGTAATGGTATCCACTCCCCAGAGCTCGGTATTTGCATTTCTACTAGTAGAGCTGGCTGTCAGCGCCACATTACCGGTACCGGTAGCACCGTTCACATCAGCTACTTCTCCGCTCTTATCAACAATGGATAATATCTTACCTTTTTCATCCTTAACCAAAGAAAGCCTGTCAGTAGTATTCACAGTAGCATTTTCAAAAGCTTCAGTATTAACCACATTGTTGAATACTACACCTGTTTGCAGCAGAGCTGCGCCACTGCTCCCCTTTTCTAGAGCAATACGGGCAGCACGCAAATCAATACCGGTCATAGCATTGATTTGACCGGTAATTTCTATTTTAGAATCGCCCTCCAGTTTCCAGCTGTTAACCGCCACGGCATCGGCGGCATCGCTAGCATTACTAAAAGTTTTATCCGTACCAATCACGGTCAGCGCACCAGCGTTAATCACACCCCCGGAGCCCACACCCATCCCCTTAGGGCTCAAAAAGTATAAATTACCACCAATTTTGTTGTTACGTATAGCATTTACAGTACCGCTAATACTAATCTGGTTTTCCACAGTATTCACCAAAGTGTTGAGAGCAGTTGTATCATTTTGTTTTTGGAAATATAAATTAGCAATTTGACCAGCACCAACGTCAAAATACTTAAAACGGTTTAAGCCCGTAGTTCCACTAGCCTGTTCTGCAAAGATCTCAGCAGTATTCGTTTGGCCATTTTGCAGGTAGCTTTTGGGCACACCGGTAGCGCCATCCACGCGCACAATGCCATTACCGGCTGCTAAAGCTTCTCCTCCCAGCCAAGGCGTCATGGCAAAGCCCACCGCCAGCACGCTGCGCAATAGCTTCATGCTGGTGGCAATGCCTCCTTTTTCATTTAATAAATTTTGATCTTGTTTTTTCATTCCGTAGCGCAAGGCTTTTCTTTTGGTGCTCATGGTGTTGCTCCTTCGTTGTGCATACTGTCATAATATATTAGCTTATACTTTGGTTTTTATATTCTCTACAGCAAATCAGGGAATGCGAAATACAATCCTCCATTTTTATTATATCTTTTTTTTTATATTAATCAATAACTAAATTTTAAAATCCCCATCGAAATCCAATTTATTGTTTTGGGTGCACCTAGCCTTGCACAGTGCATATAAAAAAGCAGGAACCCCTACATAGAGTTCCTGCTTCAAAATCGCTCTTTAGTTTTTGCCGGCCTTCAACAGATGCAACAGCTCGGTCAAATCCTCCAAGGTAACCTCGCTCTTCTTTTCCTCCTGAGGCTTACCTTCGATATCCTCAAAGAAGCTGCTAATGGGAGTATTCAACGCATCATGCAGCTTAATCAGGTTCGGAATGGTCAGGCCTGCACGACCATTTTCAATATTGCTCAAATGGGTTTGGGTCACACCAATCTGCTTGGCCAGCTCTGTTTGAGAAATGCCCTTAGTAATACGAAGCATCTTCACTCTGGTACCAATCATCTTATTATAAATTTCTGTCATCCTAAACACCCCTTCAGTATATTTTTCACGTACATTCAGAGTTTTTAATTTAATATGAATGTTTATTGAAATTATAACCCATCATTCTGCTCTTAGCAAGCATTACAAGTACCTAAATATTTACTGATTAGAGAAAAATGAAGAAATCTAATAAAAATCAGCCCCACTTCTGTTAAGATGTTTTTGAATCTTCTTGTATAAATATTTTATATTTACTGAGCATCAATCAGCTTGCCTGGATTCAACACATTGTTCGGATCCATGGCACGCTTAATAGTTTTCATGATGGACATTTCCACTGGGTTGCAGTATTCAGCCAAGGCCTGCAGCTTTTTGGCACCAATACCGTGCTCACCGCTCAGGCGACCACCGATGCTATAAACATAGGCATAGCAAATCTTGTGGAACTCAGCAACCTGCTTCTCCCATTCCTCATCGCTCATATCCATCTTCAGTACATTGAAATGCAGATTGCCATCACCAGCGTGAGCCAGGCACATGCATTCAAAATCATAGTTTTTGGAAACCTCCATCAGATGATTGAGGCAAACGGCAATCTTATCCACGGGCACAACCAAATCGTCAGAAGTGGACACCTTACTCAAGGCCTTGGAGCCCTCTAAGCAGCTACGGCGTACCTTCCACACGCGCTCGTCGGCCTCCACAACATCGGTAGCACCGCAGGCAGTGCAAATCTCGTCCAGCTGCTCCATCTTCATATCCAGTTCGTCCTCGTTAAAGGTTTCCACAGTGACAATAACGTAACTGCCATCCTCATAATGGGGCAGACGCAGCTCAGCATAATCGCTGGCAGCGCGCACGAAGCCATTGTCCATGAATTCCACGCTGGTAGGGTTCAGGCCAGCCTTGATCAGCGCAGGCACAAGGTCAACGGCCTTTTGCACATCAGTGAAAATGGCCAAAATATCCAGACGATAGGGACACAAGGGCAGCAGCTTCAGAGTAGCCTTAGTGATAATACCCAATGTACCCTCGCTGCCCATTACCAATTGGTCTAAGCAGTAGCCAGTGGAGCATTTTTTCAGACGATTGCCCAATTCAACGATTTCACCAGTGGGAGTAACCACCTCAATGGAAAACACCTGATGACGGGTGGTGCCATAGCGTACTGCCTTGTTGCCACCGGCATTGGTAGCAATATTACCGCCGATAAGGCAGCTGTCGGCGCTACAGGGGTCACCGGCATACAACAGGCCCGCATCGTTGGCCAATATTTGGCTATCCACAGTACGCGCGCCTGCGTCGACAACCAAGAACAAGGCCTCAGAGTTCATTTCAATGATTTTATCCATGCGCTCCAAAAGCAGCACAATGCCACCGCATACAGGGATGGCGCCGCAGGACACACTGGTACCAGCGCTACGAGGAGTTACGGGCACCAAATATTTATTGGCCAGCTTCATAATTGCAGCTACTTCCTCGGTGCTACCCGGCAGGACAACCACCTCGGGCAGATGATGGTAGTGCGGATCCGGCTCTTCGTCGGTCTTATAGCGCTCCAAGGTTTCGGGGTCATTTTTCACAAACTCGGCGCCCACAATAGCGCGCAATTCTGCTAAAACTTCTTCGGTTACAGGGTTAAATTTTGTCATAAACTTCAATTCCTTTCCATTCTACCTTACTACTCTGTAGGTTTATTTTATAAATTAAAGACTTTGCCCGGGTTGAGAATATTATGCGGATCCCAAGCTCTCTTAATCTTGCGCATCAATGCCAGCTCCCCAGCAGGAGTAAACTCCTCCATAAAGCCGCTTTTTTTAGCGCCAATACCATGCTCACCGCTAAGACGCCCACCATGAGCATAAACATAGGTATAAATCTCCTTGGTGAAGCGAGCAAGATTATCCTCCCATTCCTCATCGGTCAAATCCATCTTGCACAGCACAATGTGCAGATTGCCATCGCCGATGTGAGCGTTAATGCGCAGGGGGAAGGGATATTTTTTTACTGTGGCAATAATGTGCTTCACGGTATCGCTCATTTGGTCCACAGGCACCACCACATCATCAGTGGTGCACACTAGGCTCACCAAGCGCACTGATTCCAAGCAATTACGGCGCATAGCCCAAATACGGTCATCCGCCTCCAGCACCTCGATGGCACCGCATTCCTCGCAAATGTCGTTGAGCTGCTCCATCTTCATATCCAGCTCATCCTCGGTAAAGGTTTCGATGGTGAAGATTACATAGATGCCATCCTCCACATGGGGCGCGCCGGCAAATTCCAAAAACTGGCTAGTGGTGCGCACGTTGGGATTATCCATATATTCAATGCTGGTGGGAGTGATGCCGGCCTTGGCTACCTTAGGCACCACGCTCATGGCCTGCACTGCATCAGTAAAGATGGCCAGCATATCCAGACGATAGGGCGGCAGGGGCTGCAGCTTCAGCGTTACCTGGGTAATGATACCCAGAGTACCCTCGCTGCCAATGACCAGCTGCTCCATGCAGTAGCCGGTGCTGCACTTTTTTAAAGGTGCACCCAAATCCACAAGCTCGCCCTCAGGAGTGACAATTTGCACAGCATAGACTTGATTGCGGGTTACACCATAGCGCACTGCCTTATTTCCACCGGCATTGGTCGCCAGGTTGCCGCCTATTTGGCAGCTTTCTGCACTGCAGGGGTCACCGGCATACAGAAAACCTGCTTCATTGGCCACCCTTTGAATATCCACAGTACGCACACCGGCCTGAGCAATGAGGTACATGCCCTCCTTATTCAGCTCGATGATTTTGTTTAAGCGCTCCATGAGGATGATGAGACCACCCTTGGTGGCAATGGCACCATCTACGATGCCGCTGCCGCCACCCCGCACAGTTACAGGAATCAGGAACTCATTGCAGAGCTTCATCACCGCCGCGATTTCCTCTGCGCTAGCAGGAGCGATTACCACATCTGGAAGATGAAAACAGCGCTCGTCCGTTTCCTCATCAGTTTTATATTTATCCAAGGTTTCCGCATCAGTAAAGACAAACTCAGCGCCCACAATGGCACACAGCCTGTCGATAAACTCAGGGGTTACTTTATTGTACTCAGTCATACTCTTAGCCCTTCCACTTTCTTTTAAAACGCTGGAGAAGGTACCAGATACAAGGCGCGGCGACGACGGCGTATGGTCAATACTCCTAGGAGTCGCAACGAAGTAGATGGTGCCTTATACAGTGTTTTCAAGCGTTAAATACTTTGCCGGGGTTCAAAATATTATTCGGATCCCAAGCACGCTTAATCTTTCTCATCAGCGCCAATTCTCCTGCAGGGGTAAACTCCTCCATATAAGCCAGCTTCTTGGCGCCAATGCCATGCTCGCCGGCCAAGCGGCCACCTTGAGCATAAGCATAAGCATATACTTCCTCATGGAATTCATGGACATACTTTTCCCAATCCTCATCGGTCATATCGCATTTGCACAGCACGATATGCAGATTACCATCGCCAATATGAGCATTAATCTTTACAGGAATGGGGAAGGGATATTTTTCGCCAATTTCCATGATTTCTTTAATAGTGCTAGCGATTTTATCCACGGGCACAACCACGTCATCGGTCAGGGAAACCTTGCTTACAAGGCTGATGGACTCTTGGCAGTTGCGGCGCATAGCCCAAATACGGTCGTCCGCCTCCAAAACATCCACAGCGCCGGCTTCCTCGCACATGTTGCTAAGCTGCTCCATCTTGGTATCCAGCTCTTCTTCAGTGAAGGTTTCCACGGTGATGATTACATAAATACCAGTTTCATAATGGGGAGCACCCTTGAACTCGATATAATCCGCAGTAGCACGCACATAGGAATTATCCATATATTCAATGCTGGTGGGATTTAGGCCAGCCTTATTGATTTTTGCAACAAGGGAAAGCGCCACATGGGGATCCTCAAAAACTGCCAGCACATCAAAACGATAGGGAGGCATGGGCTGCAGCTTCAAGGTTACCTTGGTAATAATGCCCAGAGTGCCCTCGCTGCCCATTACCAGCTGCTCCATGCAATAACCAGTGGAGCACTTTTTCAGACGAGCTCCCACCTCTACGATTTCGCCCTCAGGAGTAACCATTTCCAAGCCATAGACCTGGTTACGAGTTACACCATAACGCACTGCCTTATTGCCGCCGGCATTAGTTGCCAAATTGGCACCAATCATGCAGGATTCAGCGCTGCAGGGATCGCCCGCATAAAGGAAGCCCGCCTCGTTAGCCATTTTTTGGATGTCCACAGTGCGCACGCCTGCTTCGGCGATTAAGTACATACCCTCGGTATTCATTTCAATGATTTTGTTCAGGCGCTCCATTAAGAGGATGATGCCGCCGCAGACAGCGATGGCGCCGTCAGCAAGGCTAGTACCACCGCTGCGCACAGTGATGGGCACCATGTACTTATTGCACAGCCTGACAATAGCAGCAATTTCCTCGGGAGTACCGGGGCGAACTACGGCTTCAGGCACACGAAAGCGGCGAGGGTCATATTCCTCGTCAGTTTTGTACATATCCAGCTTTTCGGGATCGGTGAAGACATTTTCTTTGCCAATGACCGCTTCAACTTCAGCCAAAAACTCAGGACTCACAGGATTATAGGTAGTCATTATTTTTCCTCCTGATTAAACATTTCTTGTATTTTAATATTGGGATTTACATAACGCTTGCTGCCCATTTTGTTCACGCTGCCCATTTGGATGGCGTGCTTGGGACACCAATGCACACAGCCCAGGCAGGTGATGCACTTCTCACCAAAGGCAGGTCGACCATTGACCATTTTAATATTGCCCACGGGGCAGATTTTGGCGCATTGGCCGCAACTTACACAGGCATCGCAGTCCACCTTGAACTGACCAATCTTGAGGAAGGTGCGCAGATACCACCAGCACAGGCTAGTACCAACATATTTCCACAAATAGCTTTCCTGGCACTGGCTCACATCCTGCTTACCAGCGTGAATGTCGCTCACAATTTTGGCCAAGGCTTGGTCTGCTGCTGTAAGCATTTGGCTAGCCTTCAGCTCGGGAGTATTAAAGATATTGTCTGGCATAATGACGGTGGCAGCGTAGTTCAGGGTAATATCACCCTTGAGCAAAAGCTCCTGCATGCACTTTAAAGCACGGCCCTGCATGGCACCCATGGTTACAATGCCAAAGGTGTACTGGGGCGCAGCCTCCAGCTTGCCCAAAAATTCCTGCACATAGGGCGGCAGGCTGGCGCTGAACACGGGGCAGACAATGCCTACAATTTCATCCTCCACCCGATAGGGCTTAGCCATGTAGCTACTAATAGGCTCTAAGCGGCAGTCCTTTAAAACCACGGCAGCTTGCTTGGCCACATCCAGACAGTTGCCAGTGCCACTAAAATAAAAGATTACGGACATAATCGTCACCTTCAATTTCTACTATATCTAACTTTTTATTATAGTATAAAATCGTCAATTTGTCTTGTGGTTTAGATGGGGTTAAAAGAAAATTTGCATTTTGTGAAGATGTTTTTATGTAAGGAAATTCGCAATTAGCAATCCGCAAAAAATATCGGTAGACGCAACGGTCACAGAACATCGAACTCCCTAACCTTGAACAAC
>CAMFZA010000003.1 GCA_946002345.1 uncultured Phascolarctobacterium sp.
TCCTTTAAAGCATCGGCTAGATCTTCATCCACAGTGTTACGAGTTTTTTCATCAAAAGCCATCTCTCTCACTCCTTACTGATTACTTATCAGCCGCCTTATCCATCAAATATTGTTGACCGATTTGCATGATGTTCATAACTACCCAATACAGCACCAAACCAGCAGGGAAGGTCAAGCTGATATAGCCGATGAACAAGGGCATGAAATACATCATCATCTTGTTCTGAGCACCACCGCCAGCAGGCATGGTCTGCTTGGAAGCAATAAAGGTAGTCAAAGCGGACAATACAGGCAGAATATAGGTGGGGTCAGGATTGGAGATACTTTGCATCCACAGGAAGGAAGCAGAGCCTTCATACTGAAAATCACGAATACCATAGAAAATACCAATCATGATCGGCATTTGTACCAGTAAGGGCAGGCAGCCTGCCAGCGGGTTTACACCCTCGCTTTTATAAAGATTAGCCAGTTCCATGTTCAGACGTTGCTTATCGTCCTTATATTTTTCTTGGATGGCTTTCATTTTCGGTTGCAGTTCCATCATAGCTTTAGTAGATTCAATCTGCTTCTTAGTTAGCGGATAGAGAATCAACTTTACCAAAACAGTCATAATAATAATCGCTACACCATAGTTAGCAAAACCAATGCCTTGGAGAAAGCTATAGATTACAGTAATTACTTGTTGAACGATATTGCTGAGAAAATCCAAGATATCACTCCTTAAAAAACAAAGTGTTGTTTGCGAAATTCTTATTTAACAGGATCATAACCGCCAGGATTAAAGGGATGACATCTGCAAATCCTCTTTAGGGCTAGCCACAATCCACGCACAGGTCCTTTTTTCTGTATCGCCTCAATTGCATAGGCTGAGCATGTAGGATAAAATCTACATGTCGGCGGAAATAAGGGCGAAATAAAGATTTGATAAAATCTTATACATAAAATCAGTATCCTGCTCATAGGCCTATCCTTATTCCTGCAGCAAGGCTGCTCTCTTCACTAGTCTTAAAAAAACTCGCTCAAAAGTCTTTAAATCGGCCTTCGTCAGCTTCTGACGGGCCACCCAAACTATATGATAACCTTTTTTAAGCTGCGCCTGATGCATGCGAAAAGTTTCACGCATCAATCGCTTAACTCTGTTGCGCACCACTGCACAGCCCAGCTTTTTACCTACAGCCAATCCTATTTTCAGACTATCTCCTTGATCAGCCACAATATAAAAAACCGACATGGGGTCCACCACAGTGCGTCCCTTGCCATAGACAAACTGAAAACTCTTTTTTGATTTCAGTTTATTGATTTTTTTGAAAGTAAACTTCCTTCTTTGCATTACAAATGCACTCCTGTCCGCATGGAAAAAATAGGCCACTTGCGCGGCCTATTTTATAATGTTATGCAGACAATTTCTTTCTGCCTCTAGCACGTCTTCTTTTGAGAACTTGACGACCGCCCAAAGTTTTCATTCTTTCTCTGAAACCATGAGTTCTTTTTCTTCTGAGATTGTTAGGTTGAAAAGTACGTTTCATTCAGTATTCCCTCCTTATCCACCGCAAAATTTTATCAAATTCCTTATATCTGAATTGATAGCTGTTAATTTTACTCCGACACCACCGCCACGCCTAAAAATGGGCGCACGCCAACAGTGCAAGGTATTACTGAATTATTATATGGGAAAATAAAACTTTCGTCAAGTAGAAAACAGGCATTTTTCCGCTCCTACAAGAAATTTTCTCTAAAATTTGCTAAGTTATCCACAGTCTGCTACAATATAAGTGGATAAGTCTCTCATAAAGCATACCATTCGGCGCTTACCGCTCCTTTTACAGAGCTGTGCAGGCTGTCGTTTTATTTTTTATAAAATTATTATTGGAAAGGATGTTCTGTATGAGTTCCTATGATTTAGCAGAAATCTGGGTGAAATGCAAGGATAAATTTAAGGAATCAGCTAACGAAAAAATCTTTGATGTTTCGATTAATCCCATTCTTCCTTAAGAGGTCACCGATACCTATTACAAGGTAGCCGTAAAAAATTCCTTCATCAAAACCATGCTGGAGGAGAATTATGCCAACCTTCTTCAAGGCATACTTTCCAGCATTATGGGTAAGAATATCCAGCTGATTATAGAAGCTATGGAAAGTGATGCCCCCACCATGGAGGAAGCCCTCGAGGCCCATCCGCAAAAAACACAACAGCAACAGCTTTTTACGGAAAAATCAGTGGAACAGACCATGGACGAAAGTAATTTGAACTCCAAATTTGTTTTCGAAACCTTCGTCATCGGCAATTCCAACCGCTTCGCTCATGCCGCTGCCCAGGCTGTAGCCAACAATCCAGCTCACGCCTACAATCCACTTTTCCTCTATGGAGGCGTAGGTTTAGGCAAAACCCACTTAATGCATGCTATCGGTAATCGCATTAAACAAAATAATCCCAGCATGAAGGTACTATATACCACCAGTGAAAAATTCACCAACGAAATTATCAATTCTATTCAAAACAAAACCACTGAAGCCTTCCGTCAAAAATATCGTAATATCGACTGCCTAATCATCGACGACATCCAATTCTTAAAGGGCAAGGAGCAAACTCAGGTAGAATTCTTCCATACCTTCAATGCTTTAAAGGACGCTAATAAACAAATTATCATCTCCAGTGATCGTCCTCCCAGAGAAATTGAGACCCTAGAGGATAGACTGCGCTCCCGCTTTGACCAGGGGCTAACTGCCGACATCCAGCCACCGGACTTAGAAACAAGGATGGCCATTTTGCGTACCAAGGCAGCCTCGGATAATATCCAAATGCCCAATGATGTAATTACTCTTTTGGCCACCAACATTGCGACTAATATTCGTGAAATCGAAGGTGCCTATACCAAAATAGTCGCCTATACTTCACTCATGGATATGCCCATCACCGTGGAAACTGCTCAAAAGGTTTTAACAGACATGGGTAACGCTATTAAAACACGCACTATTACCTTCGAAGGGATTACCAAGGTAGTAGCTGAGCATTACAATATTAAACAGGACGAACTCTTCAATAAAAAACGCACGCAAAATATTGCCCATCCACGCCAAGTAGCAATGTACTTATGCCGTGAACTAGCTGACCTTTCCTATCCCAAAATAGGAGAACTTTTCGGCGGACGCGACCACACTACTGTCATCCACGCCTACGAAAAAATCAGCAAAAACAAAAACACCAACTTAACTCTGCAAAAAGAGATTCAGGAAATGGTGGATATTTTACGTCAGTAAGAGAACAAAAAGTTATCCACAAAAACTGTTGATAACTGCCAAAAAAACTGTGTATAACTTTTCCAAGAAGTTGATAAATTTTTAGGCTGTGCATTCTGTGTAAAGTATTTCCCGGTTATTAACAGGCTTATCTACAGACGGAAAGATGCTTTCTCAAAGCCTCAACCATACTTTTCCACACAATTAACAGCCCTTACTACTACTTCGACTACTTTTTATAAATTATTATAGTAATCTCAAACCAAGGAGGACTGTGTACAAATGATAGTTACATGTAATACAAGCGAACTAAACAAGGCAATTCAAACTGCTCAAAGGGCAATATCCTCTAAACCAAGCACACCTATTTTTTCCTGCCTTCATTTGCTTACCAAAAATGATAGATTAGTCGTTCAAGGTATGGATTTAAATATGGCTATTTCCTGCACCATAGATGCTATCATTAGTGAAAACGGGGAAATAGTTGTCAATGCAAAACATATTTCTGAGCTTATCCGTAAGCTGAGCTCAGAAACTGTTACCATCAGTAAAAATCAAGAAAATAGAACTATCAAAGTAGCTTCTGGTAATTCTGAATACCAATTACTGCTTATGAATGAAGATGATTATCCTAAATTTCCCGAAGTTGATGGCAAGCAATCCATTACCATCGAGGATGAAAAAATCAAGGACCTCATTAAAAAGACAATTTTCTCCTGCTCCACAGATGAAGCAAGACCCCTCTTCACCGGTATTTTAGTAGAAACTAAGGATGACAGAATTACCTTCGTAGGCACCAATACTCATCGTTTAGCAGTAAAATCTTTACCCCAGCCTACCACAGAACCTATGAGTATGATTATTCCTTCCAAGGTTCTCAATGAAATTTCCCGTAATCTTACAAGTACCTTCCCACAAGAGGTTACTATTTCCCTTTTAAATAATCAAATTATGGTAACCATTGACCAGATTGTAATTGTTTCTAGATTAATTGAAGGTAAATTCCCTGATTACAACAAGGTCATTCCTGCTAAATTTGCTGTTAAATGCCAAGTAAAAGCTAAAGAATTAGCTGCTGCAGTAGAACGTATAGCTCTTTTCTCCACCGAAGGCGATTATAGCACCGTCAAAATGAGCATCGGCCATAATGAAATGACCTTAACCTCCAGTAGCGCTGATGTGGGCACTGGCAAGGAAGTTCTGTCCTGCGACACTGAGGGTGATGCCTTGAATGTGGCCTTCAATGCTAAATATATCTTAGATATCCTCAAAATTGTCGAAGCAGAGGATGTACTTTTTTCTATGAACACATCCTTAAGTCCTGTCTGCATCACTGCACCGGAGGAAGATAATTATATTTATATCGTTACCCCTGTCCGTGTTGTTTTCTAGGAGGGCTAATATGCAAAAGGAACAAATTGCTATTATTACTGAATTTATTACCATGGATAAGCTTCTGAAATTTTCCGGAGTAGCAGACACCGGCGGTCAGGCCTTTCTCATGGTTGAGGATGGTATTATTAAACTTAATGGTAAGCTTGTCACTGAAAAACGTAAGAAGGTTTTTCCTGGCGATGTTGTAAATATTGATAACCAGATTGAGCTCACCATCACTAAAGAAACCATATGAAAATTGCAAGCCTATATGTGGTAAACTTTCGCAATTATAGCCAATGTAACTTGCCACTTTCCTCCATGATTAACGTGTTTTACGGCAAAAATGCCCAAGGCAAAACCAATCTTTTGGAAGCGATCTTTTACGGTGCCTTTGGTTTGTCCCATCGTACTTCCTCGGAGGAGGATTTGCTGAAGCTGGGCACGGAAGCCATGGCTGTAGGCATTAATTTTGACAGCTTTAGTGGTAAGCACGAGGTAAAGCTCAAAAAGTACCGTCAACAGCAAAGATGGAAAAAAGAAATCTGGCTTGATGGGGCAAAGATACGACCCAAGGAGCATTATGGCGCATTGAATACGGTTATGTTCTCTCCAGAGGACTTACAGATAGTGAAGGGTGAGCCCGCTTTGCGCCGACGCTTTTTTGATATGCAGATTTCCCAAACAGATCCCATTTACTACGATTTATTGGTTAAGTATAATCGTGTCCTTCTGCAACGCAATCGCCTTTTAAAGGAACTGCGTGACGAGGGTGGACGTGAAGAAGTTTTGCAGCCCTGGAACCAGGAATTCAGCAAGCTAGCTACTGCCATTACTAAAAAGCGCTTAACGGCTCTTACTAAGCTGGAGGCTATTGCCAGCGCAATTTACGCTTCTATTACTAGTAATCAGGAAGAGCTAAAGGTGCATTATGAGCTCAAAGCCAATAATGGTGAGCTGCTCCACCCCAGTTCTGCTTCTGAAGTAACAGAAGCCTTTTACACTGAGCACCTAGCTGAACGGCAACGAGTGGATATTCTGCGCGGCAATACAGGCATTGGTCCCCATAGAGATGATTTACAGCTTTTGTTAAATGGGCTTTCCATGCGCTCCTTTGGTTCCCAGGGCCAGCAGCGTAGTGGTGCGCTTGCCTTAAAGCTGTCCCAGCTAGAGTATGTACATCGTGAAATCGGTGAATTTCCTGTATTGCTTCTGGATGATGTAATGAGTGAGCTTGATGATAGTCGCAGAGCTCAGCTTTTGCTTTTTATAGATGGCAGAGTACAGACATTTATTACTGTGAATGATCGGGAGCTTATTCCCAATTTAGCAAGCAATGCTTATTTTCGCATTGAGAATGGTGTAATTAATGGTGCTTAAAGATGGATGAGGTTTCTTTGACATCTACGGATGTTATTATTAAGCATTTATTTGATCCACGCTTTCCCAATAAATTTATTCCACTACAAGGCAAATATCTCTATTTGCAGCACTACCTGCGCCTACATTGGCAGGAGATATGTGGCTTTAATTTAGCTCAGCGCTGTGGTGTCGAAAAACTGGTTGGCAATGAGCTCTATATTAGTACTGCCCATTCTCTTTTAGCCAACGAGCTTTATATGATGCAGAATCTATTTTTGCAAAAAATAAATGCTTATCTTTTGGGAACTGTGGTGATTAAAAAGCTTTATTTTCATACGGGAAGCTTCTATCGTAGGCAGGAGCAGCTGCAGCAAAGGCTTGAGATGGATTCCTTGGAGCCTAGGGAGTATGTTACCTGCCCTAAATGCGGTGCACGTATGGAAAAGGGTTTGGCTATGTGCAGCGTTTGTGACCGTGAGGAGCGCAGCCAGCTTAGGCAGTATTTAGCGGAGCTCCTGCGAATTCAACCCTGGCTGACCTATGAAGATTGTAAAGCATACTACAAATGTGATAAAATATTATTTACGGCTGTTAAGGATAACTTAAAAAATTACTATTTCGAGAGAGTTAGATTGGGTTATGCCGATAAAAAAGAGAGTCTTTTAGCGGTTCTTTTTTTAACAGAAAAACAGCCTGAGGCACTTACGCCAGCTATGTATGAGAATGCTTTGGCATATTTACGGAGGGATCAAAGTGTACTTGCATTTGGGAGCCGATTGTATGGTAAAAAATAGTGAGATTATCGCTATTTTTAATTTGAGGCATCCTCAATCAACTGTGTATGACGATTACGTTCTAAAATACTGTAAAAAATACAGAATCGTAGATGCAGCTGAGGGCGAGGATTATGCCAGTGCTATTTTGACTGAGGATACTCTGTATTTATCAGCTATCTCTGCTTTTACATTAAAAAAACGCGCTGATGCCGGTTTTTTGGCAGGCGCTTGTTATACTAATTTATAAATTTCGCTACGGAGGTAAATATGGCCCAGGATATTGATATTGAAAAAGAAACTGCTGTTAGTGGCAGCTATAATGCGGAACAGATTCATGTGCTGGAAGGCTTGGAAGCTGTTCGTAAGAGGCCTGCTATGTATATTGGCAGTACCTCTGCACGCGGATTGCACCATTTGGTTTATGAGGTTGTGGACAATAGTATTGACGAAGCCTTGGCTGGTCACTGTACTGAGATTAAGGTCATTATTCATGAGGATAACAGTATTACGGTCGTAGATAATGGTCGTGGTATTCCTGTGGACATGATGAAGAAGGAAAAAAAGCCTGCGGTGGAGGTCATTATGACGGTTCTCCACGCCGGTGGTAAGTTTGGTGACGGTGGCTACAAGGTTTCTGGTGGTCTGCATGGCGTGGGTGTAACCTGCGTTAACGCGCTTAGTGAGCACATGGAGGTTGAGGTTCGCCGTGGTGGCAAGTGCTACGGAATTGAATTTAAGCAGGGCAAAACCAGTAAAAAGCTTTATGAAAAAGGTACTGCTGATGCTACAGGTACCACTGTGCACTTTAAGCCCGATGCCAGCATTTTTACGGAAACTGAATATAGCTATGAAACACTGCGTCTGCGCATTCGTGAATTAGCTTTCCTGAATAAGGGAATTACCATCTCCTTAACTGATGAGCGACCGGAGGGTCGCAGTGAAACCTTCCACTTTGCTGGTGGCATAATTGAGTTTGTTAATTTTGTTGATCAAAATAAGGATAAAATCAATGCTAAGCCCATCTATTTGGAGGGTGAAAAGAATAGTATTATTGTGGAAGTGGCAATGCAGTATTGCGACACTTATAATGAGAATGTCTTTACCTATGTTAATAATATTAACACTGAGGAAGGCGGTACTCATCTAAGTGGCTTCCGCAAGGCTTT
Source organism: uncultured Phascolarctobacterium sp. (assembly GCA_946002345.1). Taxonomy (GTDB): domain Bacteria; phylum Bacillota; class Negativicutes; order Acidaminococcales; family Acidaminococcaceae; genus Phascolarctobacterium_A. Next base: position 7,918 of record CAMFZA010000003.1, read on the forward strand.
AACGAGAACTATTAATAATTATGCTCGTGCCAATAAGCTTTTGAAGGATAATGAGGATGCCCTTAGCGGTGATGATGTGAGAGAGGGCTTGACTGCTGTGCTCAGCCTGAAGGTGCCCAATCCGCAATTCGAAAGTCAGACTAAGATTAAGCTTGGTAACAGCGAGGTTATGCCCATTGTGGATAGTCTTGTGGGCGATACCTTGGCCGAATTTATGGAAGAGAATCCCAGTGTTGCCAAAAAGATTGTGGAAAAGGGTATTGTGGCTGCTCGGGCCCGCTTGGCTGCCCGTAAGGCTCGCGAACTTACCCGCCGTAAGAATGCCATGGATTTGGGTGGCCTGCCTGGTAAGCTTGCAGACTGCAAGAGTCGCAATGTGGAGGACACAGAGATTTATTTGGTCGAAGGTGATTCTGCAGGTGGTAGCGCTAAGCAGGGTCGTAACTCCGACTTCCAAGCTATACTCCCCTTGCGTGGTAAAATTTTGAATGTCGAAAAAGCTCGTCTTGATAAAATCCTGAGCAGTGAAGAAATTCGTAACATGATTACTGCTTTCGGCTGTGGTATTGGTGATGATTTTAATTTGGACAAGGCCCGTTATGGGAAAATCATTATCATGACCGATGCGGACGTGGACGGCGCGCATATTCGTACGTTGCTCCTCACCTTCTTCTATCGCTATATGCAGCCTTTGATTAAGGAGGGACATGTTTTTATTGCTCAGCCTCCCCTGTATTTGATTCGCAAGAGTCAAAAGGAGCATTATTATGCCTATAGTGATGACGAATTACAGCAAATTTTGGATAAGATTGGTCGCGATAGCAATCCTTATATCCAGCGTTACAAAGGCCTTGGTGAAATGAACCCTGGTCAGCTGTGGGAGACCACCATGGATCCTGCTGCTCGCACTATTTTACAGGTACATTTGGAGGATGCTGCCGAGGCAGACACTATTTTCTCCATTTTGATGGGTGATAAGGTGGAGCCTCGTCGTCAATTCATTGAACAAAATGCTAATAAGGTTCGTAATTTGGACCTGTAAAAAGCTTTTATAGAGGTAAAATAAATGGTAAAAATAAAAAAGGGCCTTTCAGATGCCGATATGCTGAAGGGCTTCAATGAAAACTTAACTTTTGCAAACGGCAAGTATGCTGAAGAAAAAATTACACAAACTAAGCTTAAGGCTGCAAAGGCTCCTGCTAAGAAAGAGCTCTTGTTACCACCTGAAGCACAGGAACGCTTGAATCGCTTCTTGCTGGAAATTAGCATGGAGTGTCTGCAAAAGAATCACGGTAGCTGTACCTGGAAGGTTTCTCGTGAAAATGACCAAATCATTATTAAACCAGTGGCTTTAGCAAAAAAATGAGTAACGAGTTTGCGCTTGTTTTTCCTGATGCTCGAATAATGTTTCACGTGAAACGTCAGGCTGATGAGCAGGAAGGCTGTGGTAAAGCACAGCAGCAAGGTGCTACAATGTTTCACATGAAACATCAGCCTCAATATAGCTTGCTTTTAGCAGGTGGTAGAAAACCAGACAAAATTTGGCTGCAAAAGCTTGCTCAGGCTAACAATTTTACTGTTTATTGTGCTGACAAGGGTGTTGATTATGCTTTAGCGGCGCAATTGGTGCCCAAGCTGGTTGTGGGCGATTGTGATAGCAGCTCACCTACCCTTTATGATAGGGCACAGGAATTGGGAGCAACGCTGGAGCTGCATCCACCTGCCAAGGATGACACTGATTTGCAGCTTTTGTTAGCAAAATTGCCAGAGCAAGACCTAATTGCTACAGGCATTTGGGGAGGTCGCTTTGACCACCTTTTTAGTAATGTCTATTCCCTACTAGCCTTTAAGGAACAGCGTCACTGCCAGGTGATCCTGGCAGATGCAGAGGAGTTCATGCTTCTGCTCACTTCCGAGGATGTGGTGGAGGTAGAGCTGGCTGATGTCGCAAATGTGCAGGCTCTTTCCCTACTACCTTTAGCACAAAATAGTATGGTAAGCATCGAGGGGGTGCGCTGGCCCTTGGAAAAGGCTGTGCTGAAACAAGAAAGACCTTACGCCATTAGCAACGAAATTATCAAAAAGCAAATAAAGTGTACTTGTCATTTGGGAAAGGTTGGCCTTTATATACATTGGCAAAATGGACAAGTAGAATAACAATTGATGAGGGGATATAATTGGAAAATTTTGTAGGGTCCTTGGACCATATGACAATCTTGTTTTTAATTGTGGCAGGCTTTATTTCTGCCTTTATTGATTCTACAGTTGGCGGTGGTGGCTTGATCTCCACTCCTGCTCTACTGAGCCTGGGACTTCCTGTCCCCTACGCTTTAGGTACTAATAAGGTGGCAGCCTCTGTGGGAGCCTTCACCAGCGTTATCTCTTTTTGGAGAGCTGGTAAGATAAAAAAAGCAGCTCTAGCCCTCATGCCCTTATCCTTTCTTGGTTCTGCATTAGGTGCCTATGTTGTGTACCTGTTGCCAGAAAAGCTTATGAAAAATATCATCGTAGTGCTGTTGGTGGCAGTGGCAATTTACACCTATCGCCGTAAGGATTGGGGTGACACCGGTACTGTACAAAAGCTGGGCTTGCAGGCATTGATCGGTGCCTTTATTATGGCCTTTGGCATGGGCTTTTATGATGGATTTTTTGGACCTGGAACAGGTTCCTTTCTGATTTTTGGCTTTTTATATCTGGACTATGATTTTGTCACAGCTGCAGGCAATGCCAAGGCCTTAAACTTCGCTAGCGGTGTGGGCGCTCTGGTAGCCTTTGCCATGAGTGGGACCATAGTTTGGTCCTATGGTATTATTATGGCCTTGGCCATGATTGCAGGCGCAATTTGTGGCTCCCGATTGGCCATTAAAAAAGGTGCTTCCTATGTGCGTCCCTTGTATCTTCTGGTGACTACTCTTTTGATTGGCAAACAGGTTTATGAAATTCTGTTGAAATAAAATTTTCCGCTAAAAAGTAAAAGCTTAAAGAATAATAGTAAATAGCTTATGTTGGAAAGAAAGGTGATTGAATGGATAATTTAGAGACTACTACTGGTAAGGTTTTACCAGTGTATATCGAAGAGGAAATGCAAAAATCCTATATTGATTATGCCATGAGTGTTATTATCCAACGTGCTTTACCTGATGTGCGCGATGGCTTGAAGCCGGTACACCGCCGCATTCTGTATGCTATGCAGGAAGCCGGCATGAATCCCACCAAGCCCTATAAAAAATCCGCACGTATTGTCGGTGAAGTTTTAGGTAAATATCATCCCCATGGTGATAGCTCCGTTTACGATGCCATTGTGCGTATGGCACAGGACTTTTCTACCCGCTATTTAATGGTGGATGGTCATGGTAACTTTGGCTCCATAGATGGGGATAGTCCTGCAGCTATGCGTTATACAGAGGTGCGCATGGCTAAAATTTCTGGGGCCATGCTGGAGGACATTGAAAAGGATACAGTAGAATTTGTACCTAACTATGATGAATCCCTGAAGGAGCCCTCTGTGCTACCCTCCAAGGTACCTGCTCTGTTAATCAATGGTAGCGCGGGTATTGCTGTTGGTATGGCTACCAATATTCCTCCACATAATTTGTGCGAGGTTGTAAATGGTCTGGTAATGCTCATCGATAATCCCGATGTGGAGATTCCACAACTGATGACTGCTATTAAGGGACCTGACTTCCCTACCGGTGCCTGCATTTTGGGCAAGGAGGGCATTAATAATGCTTATACCACCGGACGTGGTGTAATCAAAATCAGAGCTAAAGCAGAAATCGAGCCTGCCAATAAGGGTAAGCATAATATTATTATTTCTGAAATTCCTTATCAGGTTAATAAGGCTAATTTAATTAAGGATATAGCTCAATTAGTTAAGGATGGTGCTATTGAAGGCATTACCCATATTGATGATTATTCCAACCTAAAACATGGCATTCGTATTGTTATAGAGCTGAAGAGTGATGCAGTTCCTGATGTGGTTTTGAACCAGTTGTATAAGCACACTGCTCTGCAAAGCTCCTTTGGTATCATTATGCTGGCTTTGGTAAATGGTCAGCCTCGCATTTTAAATCTGAAGCAGATACTGGAATACTATTTAGCTCACCAAAAGGATGTTATTACTCGTCGTTCCCGCTACGAGCTGGGCAAGGCTAAGGATAGAGCACACATTTTAGAGGGCTTAAAGATTGCTCTTGATAATCTGGATGCAGTAATTAGTACCATTCGTAGCAGTGCCACTGCGGATATAGCCCGCACCAGTTTGATGGGGCGCTTCAGCCTAAGCCAACGTCAGGCTCAGGCCATTTTGGATATGCGTTTACAACGTTTAACAGGCTTGGAGCGTAAAAAGATTGACGATGAATATGTCGATGTTTTGGAAACCATCGATTGGTTAGAAAGCGTACTGGCTGACGAGCACAAGGTTATGAACATCATTAAAGAGGATCTGCTGGAAATGAAGAAAAAGTTCGGTGATGAGCGCCGTACGGAAATTTCTCATGATACCTCGGAAATGGATGTGGAGGACCTTATTGCCGAGGAGGATATTGTAGTTACCATTAGTCACCAGGGCTATATTAAACGCCAAACTTTGGATACCTTCCGCAACCAAAAGCGTGGTGGCATGGGCAAAACAGGTGGCAGTGGCAAGAAGGAGGATTGCGCCGAGCATCTCTTCCTCTCCACCACTCACCATAATATTTTGTTCTTTACCAATAAGGGACGTGTTTATCGTCAAAAGGGCTACGAAATTCCGGAAGCAGGACGTACTGCCAAGGGTACTGCCATTATCAATCTGTTGCCCTTGGAGCAGGGAGAAAAGATTACTGCGGTTATTCCTGTGAAGGAATTTGTGGATGAGCAATACATGTTTATGGCAACCAATAAGGGCACTGTCAAGAAGACCAATTTGAAGGATTTGGAGAGCGCTCGTAAAATTGGCCTTGTAGCTATCAATCTAGACGATACTGAGGACCTGATTGGTGTAGAGCTCACTGATGGTAATAGCGAAATTATCCTGGCTACCCGCAATGGTATTGCCATTCGCTTTGATGAGCAGGATGTGCGCTCCATGGGGCGTACTGCTCACGGCGTAAGGGGTATTTCCCTAAATTATGGTGACGAGGTTGTGGCCATGGATAGCGTGCCCAACGAGGATTATGAGGTGCTTACAGCTACTGAATTTGGCATGGGCAAGCGTACGGCAGTTAGCGAGTATCGTAAGCAGACTCGCGGTGGTAAGGGCATCATCAATATCAAGATCACCGAAAGAACTGGTCTTGTAGTTGGCATGAAGGTTATTAATCCTGCCCAGGAGATTATGATGATTACAGCCGGTGGTATTATTATTCGCATTGATGTGGACAGCATTTCCCAATATGGACGCAATGCACAGGGCGTAAAGCTGATGACTTTAAGCGAAAACGATAAGGTAGTATCTTTGGCAACCATTCATCATGAGGAAGAATAGGCATTGTTTTCTCCAATTTAGGTGTTGGTTTTGTTAAGGCTTTAAAAATATGCTCTTAAACTAAAAAGGCGTTCCCCTTGAGGGAGCGCCTTTCCCTATGAGTAGACTTGAGATAAAGGATATGTAAGCCTATGCAAGGTTTCTTTAGTAAAGACAATAAAAAATATTTATCTATCGCCATGCCCGCGGCTCTAGAGGGAATCTTTATGACTGTTTTGCAGGCGGCAGACCTGGTAATGGTGGGTGCCTTGGGTTCCTCGGCTATTGCTGCTGTAAGCATTTTTATGCCCTTACGCTTGGTTTTACTTACCTTCGCCCGTTCCCTAGCCTCCTCTATCACTATTCTTACGGCTGGAAAATTTGGTGCCGGTGATGAGGATGGCATTAAGGCTCTGCTGCGTCAATCCTTTACGATAACGCTTCTTGTGATGGGGATTTTACACATAGGCTTTTTCTGCTGCTTTAAGGAGCTGGTGCTGCTTATGGGAGCCCAAGCAGATTACGTGCAGCTAGCAGTTGATTATGGCTTAATTGCTACCATTGCTGTATTTATATCCTGTCTATCCTTATCCGTGCAGGCTATTCAGTTGGGAATTGGCCAGACATCGGTAATTATGAAAAGTAATGTGGCAGGAAATATTGTAAATATCTGTTGCAATTATGTTTTTATAACCGGTATAGGCTCCTTTTCTGGCTGGGGTGTGAAGGGAGCTGCTCTGGGAACAATAGTAGGCTCACTTGTGACCTTGGGGATAACGCTGTGGATTATGGTACAAAATAGAAAGTATACCCAAGGGCTGTGGCAGCTTCCTAATAAAAAGTTTTGGCAAGAGTTTAAGCCAATTTTTAGTGGTATTTTTAGTGAGTTGGGAGCCGAACGGATTGGCATGGTCATTTATGCACGTATTACGGCAGATTTAGGTACTCTGGCCTTTGCAGTGCACTCCATTTGCTATAACATTAGTGATTTTGGCTTTGACTTTATTTTTGGCTTTGCCAAGGCCAATATGGTGTTAGCTGGACAAGCATGTGGAAAAAAGAATTATGCTGAATGGTGCAGGTTTAGGCGTATTGGTTTGCAATGGGGCGCTATTTTAGCAACCATCTTCGGTCTCGTGATCCACATCTTTTGGGAAGAAATCTTTACACTCTATAACAAGGATGCACAAGCTCTAGCTTTAAGCTATACTGTAATGCTCATGGTGGCCTGGCATTTTTATCTTACATCCCAAACTCTAATTACAGGCAGCATTCTGCGTGGTAGCGGTAAAACAACCATTGTAGCTGCTCTTTCCTTTGTATTGATTACGATTTTGAGACCCTTGATGACGGCAGTGGCAGTATATTATTTAGATTGGGGTATTGTGGGAGTATGGGTGGCCATATGTCTGGACCAAATTTTGCGCTCAGGCTGCTTTACCTATATTCTTTATCAAATTAAAGCATTACCTACTATGCCTGCTAAAGCATAAAAAAGCGTTCCTCCTCAAGCTAGGAGAAACGCTTTTTTATTATTACCAGCCTATGCCTATCCATGGACCGTGGTGGTGTCCCCCACCAATACCAATGCCGATACCAATGGGAAAACTGTCTCCTCTACGACTGGCTTTTTCTCTTTGCATTTTCATAAACCAGAAACGATAGATCTTAGTACCGTTTTCCAAGGTGCGGGGCTGGTCCACATCGGTGATAATTTTATAGCCGTTGAAATTATAATTATCCTCCTCATAATCTAAAAGCATTCTGCTCATTTGTTCATAAGTAGCTTTATTGGTGGTATAAAGGCGTAGCATTTCCGTATTAGGGAGGCTGATGATAAGCTGTTTACGGAGAGAGCGATCCTTAGCGGTTCCCTGATAAACATGAACATGGTCTTCCTTTAGCTTAATATAGAGCAAATCCTCGCTGATATCCTTATTAGCGAAGTCATGCTCCATTGCTCTTTCACTAAGAACAGCTATGGGCTGCGGTGCTTCTGTAGCTTTATTTTGTTGCTTTGTCTTGGCAAAGGCTGGTAGGCATAAGAATAACAGCAATACTAATATTACTAAAATAGACTTGCGCATCTTTGCATCTCCCTTCTGTAACGCTCAAGAAAGATAAGTACGTTCTCACAATGGTACAGAGAATTTCTATCTTATATGTTATCATAGATTCGGAAAAAGATTAATGGAGTTTTGGAAAATAATCCTCAGAAAGAAGTCTTTATAGAAGCTTGTTTTAGGTATAGATAGAGCATGTGGTGACAATTTTGTCCCACAAGGGACAAATTTTGGTAAAAACTTGAAAAAATATACTTGAAACTGCCCTTGGATAGTTCTATTTTTGACGATTTTGTGATAAAATTGAGGTGTAATTTTCAAGAAAATTCGGCAAGGAAGTGACAGAATGGAATTTGTAAAATCCGCTGATGTAGTCGTTATTGGTGGCGGCATTGTGGGTACTGCTATTTTGCGTGAGCTTTCCAAGTATGACCTAAAATGCGTACTGGTTGAGAAAGAGCCGGACGTGGCTTTGGGCACTACTAAAGCTAACAGTGCTATTCTTCATGCAGGCTTCGATGCTCCTACTGGCAGCCTGAAGGCTATTACTAACGTGCGTGGTAATAAGCTGTATCATGAGTTGGAGCATGAACTGGACCTGGATATTAAATGGACTGGTTCCTTGGTTGCTGCAACCACCGATGAGGAAATGCAGACTTTGCAAGAGCTGATGGCTCGTGGTCGCAAAAATGGCGTAGAAGGCCTGCAAATTTTGAGCCACGACGAGGTTGTGGAGCAAGAGCCTAACCTGACCAGTGTTAAGGGCGCTTTGTGGGCTCCTAGCGCAGGCGTATGCTGGCCCTTTGGCGCTGCTATCGCCTTTGCAGAGTGTGCTGTGCAAAATGGCGCTGAGGTTATCCGTGATTGCAAGGTTTTGGGCTTCGTTAAAGAAGATGGCAAAATCACCGGTGTAGAAACCTCTAAGGGCGTTATTGCCGCTAAATATGTTGTAAACGCTGCCGGTCTTTATGCAGATGAGATTGCTAAATTGGCTGGTGATGACACCTTTACTATTACTCCGCGTAAGGGCGAATACATTCTTTTTGATAAAACTGCTTGCAATAGCTTGGTTTATGGCGTGGTGTTCCCCTGCCCCACCAAGAAATCCAAGGGTATTCTCGTATGCACTACCACCCATGGTAATACCTTCATCGGTCCCAATGCCAATGAACAGGATTCCAAGGAAGATTTGGCAGTTACCACTAATGGTATGAATGAAATTATGGCATCTGCTCGTAAGCTGATTCCTAATCTGCCCATGGGTGCTTCTATTACTGAGTTTGCTGGCTTGCGTGCAGTTTCCAGCACTGGTGACTTTATCATCGGCCTCAGTGATAAGGTAGAAAATCTGTATAATGCTGCTGGTATGCAATCCCCCGGTCTCACTGCTGCTCCTGCGGTTGGCGAACTGATTGGTAAGGAGATTGCTCGCGTAAGCGGCGCTGCTACTAAGGCTGATTTTAAGGCTGCTCTGCCTAAGAAGAAATCCTTTGTACGCATGACTCCCTCCGAGCAAGCTGCCAAGATTGCTGAGAATAAGCTTTATGGCCGTGTAATCTGCCGTTGCGAAACTGTAACCGAGGGTGAAATTGTGGAAGCAATCAAATCCCCTGTTGGCGCTCGTACTGTGGACGGTGTAAAACGTCGCACTCGCGCAGGTATGGGTCGTTGCCAAGGCGGCTTCTGTGGTCCCCGTGTAACGCAAATTTTGGCTCGTGAGTTGAATATCTCCATTCCTGAGGTACTCAAGGAGCGTGCTGATTCCAATATGTTCTATGAAAAATATCCGGTTGACGGCGGGGAGGAATAAGTATGAGCCAGTTATATGATGTAATTATTGTCGGCGGCGGCCCTGCTGGTCTTTCTGCTGCTTATAGCGCATGGGAAAATGGCGCTAAAAAGATTATTGTTATTGAGCGTGACCGCGAATTAGGCGGTATTCTGCAACAATGCATTCATAACGGCTTCGGTCTGCACCATTTTAAAGAGGAGCTGACCGGTCCTGGCTATGCTCATAAATGCATTGAGCTAGTTAAGGATAAACTGGAAATCGAAACCTTGGTTGATACCATGGTTTTAGATGTACAAAGCAATAAAACCGTTATCGCTGTAAACCCTGAAAAGGGCTTGCTGAAATTGGAGGGTAAAACCGTTATCCTGACCATGGGCTGTCGTGAACGTACCCGTGGTGCTATCCGTATCCCCGGCGAGCGTCCGGCGGGTGTATTCACCGCTGGCGCAGCTCAACGCATGGTAAATATGGAAGGTTATCTGCCGGGCCATAAGATTGTTATTTTGGGTAGTGGCGATATCGGCCTGATCATGGCTCGTCGTATGAGCCTGGAAGGCTGCAAGGTGCAGGCTTGTCTCGAAATCTGCCCCTTCTCCAATGGTCTGACCCGTAACATAGTACAATGTCTGAATGACTATGATATTCCTCTGTACCTGTCTCATACCATCGTGGCTATTCATGGTGAAAAACGCGTTACTGGTATCACCGTAGCTAAGGTTGACGAGCGTATGACTCCGATTCCGGGTACTGAATTTGATATTGAGTGCGATACCGTGCTGCTGTCCGTTGGCTTGATTCCGGAAAATGAACTGAGCCGTGGCTTGGATTTGGATATGAATCCGTTGACCAATGGCCCTGTTGTGGACCAACATCGTGAAACCAGTCTGGATGGCTTCTTTGCCGCTGGTAACGTTGTACATGTACATGACCTGGTTGACTTTGTATCCGAGGAAGCAGAGATTGCAGGTAAATATGCTGCCTTGAAGGCTCAAGGTAAGCTGTCTAGCGATAACCGTACTGTTAAGGTTAGTGCTATTGATGGCGTGCGCACCTGTGTACCTCAAAAGATCACTATGCCTGCTCAGATTCCAGCTGATGAAAAGATTAAGCTGTTTATGCGTGTAGCTGCTCCCCACCGCAAGGTTAAGCTGGTGGTTAAGAGCGGTGACAATGTGCTGCTGAATAGACCCCTACCCGTTGCTAAGCCTAGTGAAATGATTGCTGTGGAAATCCCTGCCGCTAAGTTCAATCTGATTGGCGAAGAAATTTCCGTTGGTCTGGTACTGTAAGGAGGGTAAGAAATGGCTGTTGAAACTCGCGTTATGAACTGCATTATGTGCCCCATGGGCTGCGAATTGACTGTTACCATTGAGGATGGCAATGTTACCAATGTAACCGGTAATACCTGCCCCCGTGGTCCCATTTATGCTAAAAATGAGGTAACTGCGCCGAAGCGTATGCTGACTACCACTGTGGCTATTGAAGGTGGCGCTCTGCCCCTGCTGCCCGTAGTATCTGCGGACGTGCTGCCCAAGGAGCGTATCCTTGACTGCGCTTGCTATCTGCGTGGCGTAAAGGTACAGGCTCCCGTGAAGACCGGTGATGTTATTGTAGAAAACATACTGGACTTGGGCGTAAATATTATCGCTAGCCGTGATATGGAGCTCCATGAGCAATAATAAGTAAAGAAAAATTTGGACCTCTCTGCTGTAAGTGGAGAGGTCTTTTAATATGCAAAACAAGCCCTCACTAGTAGTGCTAGCGAGAGCTTGTGGAGAAGAGAAAAATATAGTCAAGAAGAATAGATTAGGTGTTATTGGCAATAACAGCACCGATAACAGCGCCGGCAATCAAACCTCCAATAAGCTTATCATTACTACTGCTGTGATGATGGTGTTTTTCCCTTCTGGGAGGAGGTGGTGGTTGGCGATGACCAACGTGTCTGCCATTATCATGGCGGGTATAGCGTGGTCTAGGCGCATGTTTTACATTGTGAGAGGGTTCCTTGTGTCCTTTACTAGGACGTACACTGTGAGAGGATGCTTTACCCTGGCTAGAGCCACTGTGATGGTTGCTGCGTAGCTCTAACTGCATGGGAGCAGTAAAATCTGGAGTGGCAGCAGAAGCAGTGCTCATCAATGGAGTAGACAGAAACATAGCTGCAAGAGTAATTGCAAGTATGCTTTTCGAGTTCTTCAACATAATAATCCCTTCTTTCTTTTGTATCTACTTTTTTATAAAAAAGACGAAAAATGAGGGTACATTTTCTTTGTTAAGCACATTGTAAAGGAAAAATATGGCAGAATTATGTTTTTTAGTAAAAAAATGACTGGTCAGTCAGTATAGTATTCAAGCATGTTCTTCTGCCAACGTAACCATGTGTATCCTCACAAAGTGTTAAAAAAGTAGCAAAAACTTGTAAAAAAGGTGTTGACAATCCTGTCGTGGAGTGGTATCATATACAAGTCGCTGAGATACAGAAACAAAAACGAAGACACAGAAACGAACAGGACGACGAAAATGAACCTTGAAAACTGAACAATAACCTATTAAAAAGCGAATGTGCGGGTCGAGCGTTCTACGAACGCGAGACCAAGTCAAATTAATTTCTTTTAATAATAAGAGCTAGATTAGTTCTTCAATACATTTGACAAAGAGAAATTGCTCATATTCGAGAAAGAACGAGGAAAGCGAGTGAGATAATACTCTAGTATATCGAATGAGCTTGACGAAGTTCTGACGAAGAAGATGACAATTTATCGAAGTCAAAAAATTTTATTGGAGAGTTTGATCCTGGCTCAGGACGAACGCTGGCGGCATGCCTA
>CAMFZA010000004.1 GCA_946002345.1 uncultured Phascolarctobacterium sp.
GCTTGTAGACTACTATTCTTGTCAATATATTTTTAATATTAATATTTTTCCTTGATTTCTGTGACTTTAATCACATTTTACCTTAGTAAATCCTGTTCACACTCTTGACAAAATTATCATTGTTAGCTACAATATAGTTAACGGTCTTAGCTATATAATCAATAATGCTAATGCTAGTCATCTCTTTTTACTACAGGGACTTGGCTTAAAGTGTTTGATTAGATGTGGGCATTCTTCTTTGTGTAGCACCGTGTGCACATTTATAATTTTAAATTGGAGGATTTTTTATGTCTAAAGCTGTAAAATGTCTCATCCTGTTAGCCGTAATTGCTTTATTCTTTGTAACCGAACTTATTCCTCTGGCAGTTACCGCTATGGGCGGCGCAATCGCTTGCGGCTTGCTCGGCTTGATCCCTGCTAAACAAGTATTCTCCGGTCTGTCCAACTCTACCGTAGTATTGTTCGCAGGTATGTTCGTTGTTGGTGGTGCTATGTTCTACACTGGCTTGGCACAATTCATCGGCAACAAGGTAGTTAGCGCTGTTGGTACCGGCGAAAACTCCCTGATGTTCGGTCTGATGACCGTTGGTACCGTTCTGTCCGCATTCCTGTCAAACACCGGTACTGCAGCTTGCTTGCTGCCCGTTTGCTTGGGCATCTGCGCATCCGCTAAGATTCCTGCTTCCCGTCAATTGATGCCTTTGGCATTCGCTTGCGGTTGGGGCGGCATCATCACCATGGTAGGTACTCCTCCTAACATCATCGCTGCTGGCGCTCTGAGCAACGTAGGTCTGCCTTCCTTCGGCTTCTTTGAATTCGCATTCATCGGTATTCCTATCTCCGTAGCTGGTATGATTTACATGATGTTCGTAGGCAAATACTTGCTGCCCGCAGCTCAACTGGATGCTGACCAAGAAATCGAGCAAGAAATCGAAGCTAATGAAACCAACAACACCAAGATGATGGTTTCTGGCGCTATCCTGATCGCAGTAGTTCTGGTAATGGGCCTTGGCATTAAAGGCATCACTCTGGAAATGGCTGCTGTAGTAGGCGCTTTGATTTGCGTACTGACCGGCTGCTTGACTGAAAAACAAGCTTATGCTTCCATCGACTGGGTAACCATCTTCCTGTTCGCAGGTATGATGCCTGTATCCTCCGCAATGGATAAGACCGGCGCTGGCAAACTGATCGCTGACTGGACCGTTGGTCTGATGGGCGGTTCTCCGTCTCCGTTGGTAGTAACCGCAGTTCTGTTCATTCTGTCCTGCGGCCTGACCCAATTCATGTCCAACACCGCTTCCGCAGCTCTGCTGTGCCCGATCGGTATCGCTATTTCTCAAAACCTGGGCGCTGACCCGAAGGCAGTTCTGATGGCTATTGCAGTTGCAGCATCCTGCGCATTTGCATCCCCCGTTGGTACTCCTCCGAACACCCTGGTATTGGGCCCTGGCAACTACAAATTCATGGACTATGTAAAAGCTGGTACTGGCTTGATCATCGTTTGCTTCGTAGTTTCCTTGGTTGTAATCCCCATGGTATGGCCCCTCTTCCCTGGCAAATAATTGATACCATTTAAATAGTCCCTAAGAAAATAAGCCTCGAGGCATTGCCTCGAGGCTTTTCTTATTGTCTAAGAATAATATCTGTTTTGAATATCTTTTTAATTGCAAGGAGTGCTGATGCTTTTGCAAGGCACAAGGGATTATTCCTCATCCTCCAGCAGCTGCTCCAGTGTATGCCAGCCCAGCACTGCGCATTTAACACGGGCCGGCATATGGCTTACATCCTGCAGCGCGCCTGCCTCCTCCAGCTCGTCGATTTCCTCCTCGCTGGCGCTACCCTTAATCATACGCAGGAAAATATCGCTCAGGCGCAGGGCTTCCTCCTTGGGCTTGCCAATAACCAAATCCAGCATCATATCAGCGCTGGCCTGACTAATAGCGCAGCCACTGCCGGTGAAAGCACCGTCTACTACAATGCCATCTGCCACCTTCAAACGCAGAGTAATATCATCGCCGCAGGTAGGGTTATAGCCACGCATTTCCATATCCGCATCGGGCAGCTCATGCTTGTGACCCGGATGCATATTGTGGTCCAGTAAAATCTCATTATAAAATGCTCTATTATCTGCCATAACCCATTCTCTCCCTCATGGTACTCAAGCTTGCCAGGAAACGCTCCACATCAGCTACTGTGTTATAAAAGGCCAGGCTCATGCGAGCTGTAGCCCCAGTTCCCAAATGGTCCAGCAGGGGCTGGGCACAATGGTTGCCAGCACGGATATTTACCCCGTCCGCATCAAAAATAGCGGCAATATCGTGGGGATGCACACCCTCGATGGTGAAGGTGATAATGCCCTTGTGCTCCTCCCATTTATCGGAGCCAATAATATGCACGCCCTCAATTTTTTGCATGCCCTCAAAGGCGATTTTGGTCAGCGCCGCTTCCCGGGCTTCAATTACCTCAAAGCCCACGCTTTGAATGTAGTCGATAGCTGCATGCAAGCCCACAGCTCCCGCCGCATTAACAGTGCCTGCCTCAAACTTATGGGGTAAGGGTGCATATTCCTGAGTTTCGCGGCTTACCCAATTAATCATCTCACCGCCATATAAGAAGGGCGGCATTTTTTTCAGCAGCTTTTTCTTGCCGTAGAGCACACCAATGCCCATGGGCCCGAACATCTTGTGCCCGCTAAAGGCCAAAAAGTCGGCATCCGAGGCCTGCACATCCACCGGCATATGGGGCACGCTTTGAGCGCCATCGATAACGGCCACTGCCCCAACCTTATGAGCCAGTTCAATAGCCTTCTCCACAGGGTTCAAACGGCCCAAAACATTACCCACCTGGGCCATGGCCACGATCTTGGTCTTAGAGGTAATAGCTTCCTCCAAAGCTGCCTCACTAATGCTACCATCCTGTGCGCATTCGATGTACTTCACCACAGCGCCAGTTTTAGCGGCAACCATGCGCCAGGGCAGCATATTGCTGTGATGCTCCATGATGGTGGTGACAATCTCATCGCCAGCCTGCAAATTGCTCAGGCCGTAGCTATAGGCCACCAAATTCAAGCTTTCGCTGGTGTTGCGAGTGAAGATAATTTCTTCCTCGCTTTTAGCGTTGATAAATTTTTGCACAGCAATGCGCGCATTTTCGTAGCCATCTGTAGCCTCCATGGCCAACTGATATAGACCGCGTAGCGGGTTCGCATTGTGCTTCAAATAAAATTCGCTTTCCGCATCCACAACGCATTGGGGACGCTGGCTGGTAGCAGAATTATCAAGATAGGCCACATCCAGCTCTCGCAGCAGGGGAAAGTCCTTTTTATAATCTATTGCCAGCAAATCTTCATTCACCATCGGCAATCACTCCTTCGAATCTCTAAAACTATTCTTTTAAAACACCATCTAGGTATCTTTCAACTAATTGCACCGTGTCCTCGTCTTCAATGCGACGGCAAATACCCTCGATTTTAGCCTTGGCCATCATGGCAATAGCATCACTCTCGCTGAAGCCCCTGCTCATCATATAGAAAAGCAGGTCCTCATCCAGCTTACCGATGCTGGCACCGTGGTTACCCTGCACATCCTCCTCACTGCACAAAATCAGCGGAATGGATTGGTTTACCACATCATCGGACTGCAGCAGGACGGTTTCGTTTTCGTCACCGGTGGCGCCGGCACTGCCATTTTTTAAATCTATGGTTCCACGGTAAAGCTTAAAGGCTCCCTCCTGCAGCACGCCATCAGCGGTCATGTTGCAGTCAGTCTTCTTACCGTAGTGATTAGCCACAAAATTCATATCGATACGCTGGGACTTGCGACCATAATAAGCAATGGCCGCATCAAAGCTGGCGCCATCGCCGGTCAACTCCGTGCGCACACCATTATAAAGTTCAGCACCGCCCAACTGCAGCTGCAGCACCTCAAAGCGTGCATCAGTGGATAAATCAGCACCCACATCATTCAAATGCGTAAATCCCTGTCCCAAGAGCTGCACCTGCACCAGCTTTACCTTGGCATCCTTGGCAACAGCCACCTTGGTCTGCACAGCCGCCATACCCTTGGCAGAAGCAGTAGAAATGTAGGTCATGAACACAGTCAGCTCACTGCCGGGCTTGGCCTCAATTTCCAAACGGTTGTAGCACTCCTTGCCATCATCATAGCGCAGTGTAACTGCCGCCGTGCTCTTGCCAGCATCAGCAACTAAATGAATCCGTTTGCCCTCGCCCAGCTGCGTCATATCTGCGCCCATGCCCGTGGGCATAGCTGCAAAATCAATACCATTAACGGGGCAAGCAGCCATTTGGGTGCAGCCACAGCAATTCTTGCCGGGGATGCGGGGGATTTGTTGTTTATTTAAGCACACGCTGCCCTGCAGAGCCACCTTGGGCTCGCACTCATCCGTGGGCACCGCCACCGCCACACGACTTTCGTTCATGCGCAGGCGGTTCCAGGTAGGTGCAGGCAGTTGGTTAACGATTAAATTTAAATTTTCCATTTTGCTCTCCTTAACCGATACTACCTTGCATTTCAAGGCGAATAAGATTATTCATTTCAACTGCATATTCCAGGGGCAGTTCCTTGGACACATTGTCCGCAAAGCCGCTGACGATCATGGCTCTGGCCTCCTCCTCGCTGATGCCACGGCTCATCAAATAGAACACAGCATCATCGCTGATGCGACCAATTTTAGCCTCATGGCCAATATCCGCATCAGCCGTGCGCACATCGATAGCCGGAATAGTGTCGGAACGGGAAATATTATCCAGCATCAGGCTTTGACAGGAAACAGAGCTTTTCGCCTGCTTAGCCTTGTTTGTAACCACTACGCTACTGCGGAAAGTGCTAATGCCACCGCTCTTGGAAATGGAGCGTGTGTTAACAACGCTGGTAGTATGGGGAGCATTATGCACCACCTTGCAGCCAGTGTCCAGGTTTTGGCCATGGCCGGCAAAGGTTACGCCCGTAAACTCGCTATGAGCCCCTTCCCCATTCAAAACGCTCATAGGATAGAGATAGGACACATGGGAGCCAAAGGAGCCGCTAACCCATTCAATGGTGCCGCCCTCAGCTACCAGAGCCCGCTTGGTATTCAAGTTATACATATTCTTGGACCAGTTTTCAATGGTGCTATAGCGCAGCTTGGCATTTTTCGCAATGAAAAGCTCCACGCAGCCCGCATGCAAATTAGCCACATTATATTTGGGAGCACTGCAGCCTTCGATAAAGTGCAAATCAGCGCCCTCATCCACAATAATCAGAGTATGCTCAAATTGGCCTGCGCCCTTAGCATTCAGGCGGAAGTAGGATTGCAGGGGAATGGCCACCTTTACTCCCTTGGGCACATAAACAAAGGAGCCACCGGACCAAACTGCACCATGAAGCGCAGCAAATTTGTGATCCGTAGGCGGAACCAGCATCATAAAATGCTCCTTCACCATGTCCGCATAAGGTCCGTTCAGAGCGCTTTCCATATCGGTATAAACAACGCCCTGCTCCTCAACCTCCTTGCGCACATTGTGGTACACAAGCTCACTGTCATATTGGGCGCCCACACCTGCCAAGCTGGTTTGCTCAGCCTGAGGAATACCCAAACGCTCGAAGGTGTCCTTAATATCGTCAGGTACATCCTCCCATTTGCCCTGCATCTTGGTATTGGGGCGCACATAGGTCACAATATTATCCATATTGAGGCCTTCAATGCTGGGACCCCACTGCACCATGGGCGTCTTGTTATAAACATCCAAGGACTTCAGGCGGAACTCGCGCATCCATTCCGGGTCATGCTTTTCCCGAGAGATTTGCTCCACAATCTCTTTAGTCAAGCCCTCCTCAATGCGATAAGCGTCCTTGTCCTCATTGCGAAAGTCATAGAGACTTCTATCTATATCTTCAACAAAAGTTTTTTCTTCCATAGTTCACTCCATCAAGGTTGGGCTTATTTTTGCAGAAATTGTTCAAAGCCATGCTTGCTGATTTCCTCAACCAGCTCAGGACCAGCGTTCTTAATGATGCTGCCTTGAGCCAAAATATGAGTTTTGTCCACATGCAGTGCTTCCAAAATCTTGGTGTTATGGGTGATAATCAAGAGCGCGCCATTACGATGCTCCTGGAAGGTTTTGATGCCTTGGGAAACAATTTTCACTGCGTCCACATCCAGGCCGCTATCAGTTTCGTCCAAAATAGCCAGCTGTGGATTGAGCATCAACAGCTGCAGGATTTCGGCCTTTTTCTTTTCGCCACCGCTAAAGCCGGTATTCAAATCGCGCTCAGCATATTTATTATCCATTTGCAAAAGTGCCATGGCCTGGCGCAGCTCCTTGCGGAAATCCCACGCCTTAATGCGCACGCCCCGCTGCTGCTCCAAAGCAGTTTTAAGGAAGCTGCTCAGGCTAATGCCGGGCACCTCCAGGGGGTTTTGGAAGGACAGGAACAAGCCTGCCTTGGCACGCTTATCCACTGATAATTTTGTAATATCCTCGCCGTTAAAAACAATGCTGCCACCGGTAATGGTGTATTTGGGGTTACCCATAAGAGCGTAGCCCAGGGTAGATTTACCGGCGCCGTTAGGGCCCATCAGCACATGAGTTTCGCCGGGTTTAATATCAAGATCGATGCTATGCAGAATTTGCTTGTCTTCCACATTGACCTGCAAATTGCGCACCTGTAATAATTCTTCAGCCATATTTATCCTCCAATCGCCTGCAAGCAGGCTACAAAATTCAATTCCCATTTATTTAGTATGAATTCACAATCCTATTATAAAAGCATTTGCCGACTAATGCAATAGGTTAAACTAGTATTTGCCTATAATTTGCAAAAACTTTGCAGATTACACTAATTTTCCAGCATCATTCCACAGTCTTGACAGCAGCCAGCACAAGCACGCAGCCTTAGGGATAGTCCAATCCATAATATTTAATTATATACTAAAACGGCTTTTTTGGCTATAAAAAAGCATGGAAAAAGCAGGTCTCCAGCCATGAATACGGGAGACCTGCCCTTTTTTCTTACTCTTATACTTATAGCCTAGCCACATAATCCTTATGCTACAGCTGGATTATACCTTTTTATACAAAATGCGCACAGAATTCAGTACGCAGAGCACGGACACACCTGTATCTGCAAAAACAGCAGCCCACATGGAGGCATAGCCTAACAGGCCTGCTACCATGATAATGGCCTTGACGCCTAGAGCGAAGGCCACGTTCTGCCAAGCTATAGTACCCGTTGCTCTAGCGATGGCAATGGCCTTAGGAATGGCCTTGACCTCGCTATTCATGAAGACCACATCTGCCGCCTCAATAGCAGCATCTGCACCACTGCCCATGGCGGCACCCACATCTGCACCGGCCAGCACCGGCGCATCGTTGATACCATCACCCACGAACATCACAGCACCGTACTTATTGCGCAGCTTATTGAGCTCGTTGAGCTTATCCTGGGGCAGGAGCTGGGCACGTACTTCGTCTATACCAGCTGCAGCAGCCACGGCCTCCGCCTCTTTTAAGGCATCACCTGTGAGCATGGCGGTGACTAAGCCCTGCTTCTTCAAGGCAGTAATGGCAACTTTAGCGTCCTCTTTGAGAGTATCATTAATGAGCAGCTGTCCCATAAACATATCGTTGACAGCCACTAATACCTCGCTACCTGCCACAGCGGGCTCATAGCCTGTGCACGCAATACCAAAGCGCTGCATAAGCTTAGCATTACCGCAAAGCACCCTTTTAGCACCAAAATGCGCCACTAGACCTTCGCCGGCAATTTCCTCAAAGCGCTCCGGCCGTAGTAGAGACAGTCCCTTGGCCTTTGCCGCTACCACAATGCTTTGAGCTATAGGATGGGTAGAAACGAGCTCTGCGCTGGCGGTATATTGTAAAAGCTCCTCCTCACTAAAGCCTTGAGCCGCCTGCAGGGATTGTAGCACAAAATTGCCCTTAGTAACTGTGCCAGTCTTATCCATAATCACAGCCTTCACATGCTTCAGGGCTTCCATAGCCACGCCACCCTTAAAGAGGATGCCATATTTGGAGCCTGCACCGATGCCACTGAAAAAGGCCAGGGGTACGCTCAGCACTAAAGCGCAGGGGCAACTGATTACTAAAAAGGTCAAAGCCGTATACACCCATTTTTGCCAATCTCCCGTAATCAAGGAAGGTATTACGGCTACCGCCACTGCAGCTGCTACCACGTTGGGAGTGTATACTCGGGCAAAGCGAGTGATAAAACGGTCAATAGTCGGCTTAGAGGCAGCGGCATTTTCCACGCTATCCAAAATGCGCGTTACCATGGATTCGGCTAGCACCTTTTCTACGCGAATCTTGAGCATGCCGCTGGTATTCACGCAGCCGGAGACAATTTCATCACCAAAGACACGCTTCACCGGCACTGGTTCACCAGTAACAGGGGAGGTATCAACGAGACTTTCGCCCTCAATGACCACGCCGTCCAAAGGGATGCGGTCTCCAGCACGCACCAAAAGAATATCACCCACATGAGCATCCTCCGCCGGGATGACCTTCACCTCTTCGCCCACCAACAGGTTTACTACCTCAGGACGCATATCCACTGCTTCCGTAATCTGTCCACGGGATTTTTCCACAGCACGTTGCTCAAAATATTCGCCCACACGGTAAAAGAACATTACGCCTACAGCCTCTTCCCAGGCTTTGATAGCAAAGGCGCCCAAAGTGGCCACGGTCATCAAAAAGTTTTCATCAAAAACATTGCCCTTTACGATATTCTTGAGAGCGGTAACAACAATGCGTCCACCAAGTAAAATGTAGGCAAAAACCAAGCAGTACAGATGGTAAGCTTCAGGTATCAGCCCCAGCCATTCCGTAATAATGAAAACTACACCGCCCAGCGTAATCTCCAGCAATGTCTCCTTCTCGCTAAGAGTGGACAGGATGCCACCGGCCTTCTTGCGCTCCTCCAGTTCCGGTGCCAGATGGGGCTTAGTAGCGGCCTCTATTAGCACCACGCCCTCCTCCACACTATCGGTAATTGCCTGCATTTTGGCCAGCAGGCCATCATAATTGGATGCCTTGACCTGCAGCTTTTTCGTAGTAAAGGTTAGTACCGCACTGTCGATTTCTGGCATGGCGTTCAAAGCACGTTCAATTTTGGCACCACAGTTAGCACAATCCAAGTTTTGTACTAAGTAGGTGCGTGTGCCGTCCTTACTCAGCTCAGGACGCTTATCCCTAGGCACCACCTCCACATCGGATTCGATGGAGGTGCAAATTTCTTGAATCAAGGGCAGTAGAGCTTCATGATCCGCGGCACTCAAGCGTAGCTGCTTGGTGGCAAAGCTTACATTAGCATAGGTAACGCCGGGCAGCTCCTTAATTTTGTACTCCATTTTGGCAGCGCAGTTGGCGCAGCCAAGGTTTTTCAAAATATAAACACGCTTCACCTTATCCGCATCAGGCATTCTGCAAGTGCAGTTGGCTAAGCTTTCGCCACAGATATCGCAATATTCCTCATGAGGATGGCAAATT
The DNA here is from genome assembly GCA_946002345.1 of uncultured Phascolarctobacterium sp. Taxonomy (GTDB): domain Bacteria; phylum Bacillota; class Negativicutes; order Acidaminococcales; family Acidaminococcaceae; genus Phascolarctobacterium_A. Next base: position 9,503 of record CAMFZA010000004.1, read on the forward strand.
TCGCACTGACAATCCTCTGGATGACCTGGCACATGCTCATGATGGTGCTCATGATGCTCATGGCCACAGCTACATTCATCGTGCTTATGCTCTTCATGATCATGGTGGTGCTCATGACCGCAGCCACATTCATCCTCTTCATGCTCATGATGGTGATTTTCATGCTCTCCGTGATCATTGCCACAACAGCAGTCATCATGCTCTACATGCTCATGCTCATGAGTATGACTGCAGCCATCTCCATGGCTATGCTTAGGTATATGCCCCATGCTAGCGTGATTGTGGTCCTTGCCACAGTGACCACAGGTGCAGCCTTCGGGATGCTTGCTATAATCCTCAGCACCCTTAATATGGCCGTGCACATGTCTAAAGCTGCGCACCTCTTCGGAGGAGTTCCGCACATCTTCTAAATCTCTTATAGTTTTATGGGTGTCCTTCATTATCATGTACCACCTTTCTCAAAGCATATAACTTGTGTTTTTATATGAGTATTTATTCATGTGTTATCGAAAAATATAGTGCAGGTTGCGTTACTTGCATCGCATGCCTGCTTTCTAACATATTATAACATATGAATGAGTATTCATCTATAGTTTTCTGTAAAAAATTAGCGATTTTTAAAAGGCTGGGTGCGTCCACAGCTACAGGGATACAACTAGGTACGCACCCATTTGGAGATGGAAGGGGAAGAAAAATTTCTTCTCCTGACAGAGAAATTATTTATAAAGGTGGCAGGCCACCCAGTGACCATGCTCAACCTCTTTAAGCGCAGGCTTTTGCTGCATGCACTGCTCTGTGCAATGCTCGCAGCGGCTAGCAAAGGGACAGCCTGGCGGCAAATCCAAGGGACTGGGAATTTCGCCCTCTATGGGCTCAATCTTTTCGCCAGGACGGAAATCCACCTTGAAAACCGCCTTCATCAGGGCTTTAGTGTAGGGATGCTTACAGCTTTCAGCAATGCGGCCATGCTCCAGCCATTCTACCACATTCCCCAAATACATCACAGCCACCTGATGACACATTAAATCAACTAAGCCTAAATCGTGGGCAATGAAGAGATAGGTAATGTTCTTTTCCTTTTGCAAGCGACACAGGAGCTCGCACACCTTTTCCTGCACGGAAACGTCCAAGGCAGAGGTTGCTTCGTCACAGACAATAATCTTGGGCTCTAGCGTCAACGCGCGGGCAAGGCCCAAGCGTTGGCGCTGACCGCCACTCATACTGTGGGGATAGCGGTCCTTGAAGGAGGCAGGCAGCTCTACCATTTCCAAAAGCTCGGCAGCCTTAGCATCCACCTCATCCTTTTTAATCAAGCCAAAATTCTTCAAGGGCTCGGTCAGGATGTCCTTCACCAGCATTTTCGGATTGAAGGCTGCTGTGGGGTCTTGGAAGACCATTTGGATTTTGCGACGGTCCTGACGGGATTCCTCGCCCCGATTCTTAAGCAAATCATGGCCTTCAAAAATGGCCTCACCGCTGGTAGCAGGCTGAATCTGCAGCAGGGTGCGCACCAAGGTGCTCTTACCACAGCCGGATTCGCCAATGATGCCCAAGGTTTTGCCCTCATAGGCACGCAGGGAAATATCATTGCAGGCCGTCAACAGTCTGCCGTCATCCACCTTAAATTGCTTGGTCAAGTGCTTAATATCTAAAATAACCTTACTGCGCTCATAGGTGGGCTTGACTGCATTATTTTTATTAGGCATAATAACACTTCCCTCCTATGATGGGTACTGCACGTAGCAGCTGCTTGGTATACTCATGCTGGGGATTGCCAATAACATCCTCACGCTTGCCATATTCCACAACCTTGCCGCCCTGCATAACCATAATTTTATTGGAAACGTAGGAGGCTACGCCAATATTATGGGTTACGATGATGACCGCAACATTATATTCGTTGCGAATATCTACGATTTGGCGAATAATCTGAGCCTGGGTCGTAACGTCCAAGGCGCTGGTAGGCTCGTCGGCCAGCAAGATTTTCGGGCTGAAAATCATGGCCATAGCAATACCCACGCGCTGGCGCATACCGCCGGAAAGCTCAAAGGGATAGCAATTCATGATGTTTTCCGGATTTGGCAGGCGCACATTGGTCAGCATTTGGCAGGCCATTTCATAGGCCTGACTCTTTGACTTATCCGGCTGATGGGCTTGGATATAGTCGATGAACTGGGCGCCGATGCGGCGAATAGGATTAATCATATTGCCGCTGTCCTGGAAAATCATGGACATTTCGCTGCCATACATATGCCGCCACTGCTCCGGCGTGTTTTGCAGTACATCCTTACCATCAAAGGTAATGGAGCCTGCGCTCACACGACCAGCGCCAGGCAAGCAGCCCATAATAGCACGGATAACGGTGGTCTTGCCACTGCCGGACTCGCCTACAATGGACATTATCTCGCCCTTATCTAATTCTAGGCTAGCACCAGCTACGGTGAGACGCTCACCGTAGCTGATGTCTAAATCTTTTACTTGAAGTAGCATTAAACTATACCTTCTTCATAAATATTTGTGTTTTTAGTTCTTCGGAGCAATGTCCTTGGTCAGCCAATAATAATCAGCGGGATAAATATTGGCATTTACTAAACCAGCTTTAGATACCATATTAGTCTTAGGATAACCAAAGAACAGAGCTACACCATCATCCAACAGGATTTGCTGCATTTCAATCATGTATTGACGGCGCTTAGCAGGATCAAATTCTACAGCCAACTTGTCGGACAGAGCATCAAACTTCGCATTGCTGTAGCCGGTGGAGTTTTGCGGTTGGCTACCATTGATATTGCTCTTCCAGTACCAGTTCAGATAAACTTCAGGGTCACCGGTATTTGCAGTGAGGATATTGGAAATAATCAGGTCGAATTGACCCTTTTGACGCATGGGATCCAGCACGTTGTAGTCAACATTCTTCATATTAACTTTAATGCCAATTTTCTTAGCATCTGCTTGAGTTGCTTCAGCATACAGGGGCAGCTCTGCACGACCACTATAGAAAACAAAGTCAATTTCCAAATTCTTACCGTTTTTATCCACATAGCCGTCACCATTGGTGTCCTTCCAGCCAGCTTCAGCCAAAAGCTTCTTCGCGTTTTCAGGATTATAGGCATTGGGGTCCTTCAATTGATCAAAGCCATAGTCCAAAGAAGGAGGAACAGGTGCTTTGCCCGGAATAAAGGTGTCCTTCAACAGCACCTTATTATAGGTAACACGGTCCAAGCATTGAATCAGGGCAGCACGCACCTTGGGATCATGCAGGGGCTTGCCCTCGTTCATATTAATCTGGGCCAGTACAGTACGCAGGGAAGCGATTTCAGAGATATTATATTTAGCCTTGTCCTTGAACAGCTGCAAATCGCCAGCAGCAATGTTAATAGCAAAGTCGATTTCACCCTTTTGCAGTGCCATCGCACGGGTATTGGGGTCATCAATAGTAGGAATCTCCGCATTCTTGAAGGGAACTGCGCCATCCCAATAATTGGGGTTAGCAACCATCACAGCCTTAGCCTTGCTATAGGTCTTGACAGCGTAGGGACCGGTACAGATAGGACCTTCTTTCTTAATATCCCTATCCTTAACCTTGGTATCAATGATAATGAACAGGGGGTCTGCCAGCATGCCAGGTAAGGAAGGAGTGGGGTTTTTAGTTTTAATAATTAAATTTTGTCCGTCAGCCTTAATTTCGGAATATTGGAAGACGGATTGAGCTCGGTTGGAAAGCTTAAAGGTTCTTTCCAAGGATTCCTTAGCGATTTCAGCAGTCAGCTTATCACCATTAGAAAACTTAACCTTGTCGTTAATATGGAAGGTCCAGGTCAGCTTATCATCGGAAATAGACCATTTATCAGCCAACCAAGGAGTAGCATTCATTTTGTTATCAAATTTCACCAAGCATTCGCCCAAACCATAGCGCATTACTACCCAGCTGAAGAAATTATCTGCAGGATCCAGATTATCAGCAAAGTTGGTTACACCAAATTTTACCATCTCATTGGTAACATTTGCCTTTTTAGAGCTACCACCACCGCAGCCTGACGCTGCCAAAGCTAATACACCAATCATAGCCGCTGCTGCGGAAATCTTAAATAATTTTTTCATATTATGCACTCCTATCTTTTAATACTAACCTTTACTAAAATCGTTCAGAAGGTACCATATACAAGGAATAGCGACGACGGTGTATCGGGAATACTCCTAGGAGCTACAACGTAGTAGATGGTGCCTTATGGACGATTTTTAATCTTTTACATCGTTGCGAGGGTCTAATACATCGCGCAAATTGTCACCCCAGAGGTTAAAAATAACTACTGTTACAAAAATCGCCAAGCCCGGGAAAATCATCAACCAGGGTGCAGTTTGCAGCTGCTGGCGTCCCTCGTTCAGCATCAAGCCCCATTCAGGAGCAGGGGGCTGACTGCCAAAGCCTAGGAAGGACAGACCTGCCAACTCCATCATCAGCGCACCAATATCAGCGGCTGCTGTAATAACCATCATGGGCAGAATGTTGGGCAGGATATGCACCCAGAGAATATGGGGAGATGTACCACCATTGACAATGGCCGCTTCCACATAATCACGGCGCTTTACCTTGAGCACCATGCTGCGAGCCAAGCGAGCGTATTTAGTCCAGCTGACAATGGTCAGTGCGATAACCGCATTCACCAGACTGCCGCCCATAATACCAGCAATGGCAATGGCCAAAATCATGCCAGGAAAGGAAATCATCATATCACTAAAGCGCATGATAATAATATCCACCTTCCCGCCGAAATAGCCGGATAAAACACCCATGGTAGTGCCAACTAAGAAAACGCTGGCTACTAAAACTAAAACGCCGGTGAGAGAAGCACGAGCACCATAGAGCACACGGCTAAAGCAGTCACGCCCCAGCTTATCTGTACCAAACAGATGCGTCATGCTAGGCTCTAAGAAAGCATCCTTCATCTCTGCATGGGTAGGGTCAAAGGGAGATATAATAGGCGCAGCTAAGGCTATCGCCAGCAAAAGCAGTACCAGCAGGCTGGTCACTGCAAAGGCGCGGTTAGTTTTAAAACCATTTACTAAAGTTTCCATTACTTACCTCACCTTTCTTAAACGGGGATCAAGATGGTTATAGGACATATCTACAACTAGATTGATCACCATATACATCAATGCAATCCACACTACTACGCCCTGCACTAATTGGAAGTCGCGGTAGGTAATTGCTTCAATAGCCAAGCGACCTAAGCCCGGCCATTGGAAAACCATTTCAATAACAGCGGCACCGCCCAAAAGATTGCCCAGGGACAAGCCCAAGAGGGTAATCAGCGGCAGCATAGCATTTGGCAGAACCTCCTTCCAGAGAATGTGGCTTTCGGTCATGCCCCTAGCACGAGCGCCTACCACATAATCCTGATGCAGCTCCTCCAAAATAGCTGTGCGCACCTGACGCGTATATTTTGAAGCCATGGCTATGGCTAGGGTGAGGGACGGCATAATTAACGTTTCCAAGCTAATTTCGCCACCAACAATGGGCAAAAGGTCCAACTTTAGGCCAAAAATCCACAGTAGCATAAGGCCCACCCAGAAGCCCGGCATGGACACACCCATGAAAGTAAAAACCCTCACGATATTATCCACAACACTACCGCGCTTCACAGCTGAATAAATGCCTGCCGGTATGGATACTACCATCATCATAAAAAGCGAGGCCAAGGATAGCAGTACAGTTCCTGGAAGTCCTTCCCACAGGGCCTCTACCACGGGTTTTTTCACCATGTAAGAAAAGCCCAAATTGCCCTGTAGCGCTCTGCCCAACCAATCCAAATATTGGAAGAAGAAGGGCTTATCCAAGCCCAACTCAGCACGTAGAGCATCAATTTCCGCCTGGCTTACCATAATGTCCTCATTGCCGGCAATCATCTGTCGCACAACATCACCAGGCGCTAGCATTACCAAAGCAAAGGTAATGAAGCTGATGCCCAATAATACGAGAACGATCTGGCCTATGCGGGCCAGAATTTGTTTTTTTGTCAAAACACATCATCTCCATATATAAAAATAGCCTTTTTCTGCATAGAAACAGAAAAAGACTACATAACGTGCACTATTATGTAATATACTTCTGTCCCAAGCAGAATATATCATACCGAGGCTGCGACCTGGCTAAGCCCATCAAGTAGGCTTCACAGTGGCTGGACCGCTGCGGATTTACACCGCATTCCCTAATTTACCTCTCTTGCGAGAGCACCTCAGCAGTTGACAAAACACAAGTATTGACTAAATGAGCTAATTAGTAAATTTTTAGTTTTGTATTACGTTTATATAATAGCACTAATTCTCAATAAAAGCAAGAGTAGTTTTGCTTTTTTTTTGCATTTACTTCACATTATTTTCACTTATCGAGTTGCAAATTAAGAAAGCACTACGATAAGGCCATCATCGTAGTGCTTGTAATATCTTTCCTATATAATCTAAATAAAAATCTCTTTAATTAATCCTTTGAGATATGTTGTCAAAACAATGGATTGCGTGAGCATAAAGCCTAAAAGGGCAAGCCACAACCCAGCATTACCCCAAAGTGGTACAAGGAAATACTGCAGCAGATAGAAAACCAGCAAGGCTATCAGCATCATATTGCGCACCGGGGCAGTGCGTGTTGCGCCACAAAAAACACCATACAGCACCATGCCCACGCCGGCACACACAGGATAAAAGAGCACATAGAGCTCATAGGCTTGAGCCATAACGATTACCTCTTGAATACTCGTGAACAGGCGAATACAGTGAGCGCTAGTCAGATAATAACCTCCCATCAGGAATAGTGCTAACGCCAACAGCCACTTATAGGTCATTTTAATAGTCTCATCAAAAAGCTGTTTATCCTTGCTCCCCACCGCCTTGCCACTAAAAATGGCAGCGCCATTGGCCATGCCATCAATAAGATAGCTCATGATATCCTTTAGCTGCAGCAGCACTGCATTGGCTGCCAGCACCACTGTGCCCAAGGATGCGCCCACGGCAGCGATAATATTATTTACCGTCAAGAGGCAGGCTGTGCGAATCATTAAATTGGCATTGACCTGTAGCATGCCGATAAACTGACGCCAATCCAAAAGCTCGCCCCAGGGCAAGCCTTTATAATCAAAATCACCGTATAGGTAGATTAAATAGGCCCCCAGCACGCCGCCGTAGATTTGACTGAGCAGCGTGGCCAGCGCCACGCCCATGATATCCATGTGCAGGTAAAAGACGAAAAAGATGCTCAGTGCCATATTAAGCACGTTCATGGATACCTGCATAAATACGCTCGCGCGCACCCGCGTCTGCCCCATCAGCCATCCTAAGGCTACGTAATTGAAAAGCACCATGGGCGCTCCCCAAATTAAGATGTAATAATAAGCGCGGCACAGATCATTTACCTCCGCCGCAGCGCCAATCATCCCCAAATAACAATCCACTATGGGCCTTTGCAGCACAATGCACAGCAGGCTCACGATTGTGGCCAGCACCAAGGGCTTAAAAAAGGCCAGCATACTGAGTCTTTGATCTGCCGCGCCATGAGCTTGAGCCGCATAGCCCGTGGTGCTCACACGCAGAAAGCCAAAGAGCCAGTAAAGATTATTGAACAAAATAGCTCCTAGCGACACAGCCGCAATGTATTTAGGGTCCGGCAGCTGACCCATCACCGCCGTATTTACCGCCCCCATCAACGGCTGCGTCATCGTAGAAAGCATAAAGGGCACCGTTAAGCCTAGGTATTCCCTATCCGTAAGCAACCTCATATAATCATACAACTCCCTTATTCATATATAATATTAATATATATAAGCAGCTTAGATATATATGTTATCACAGTATGGGGATTTTAGCAATAGCGTTCTTGAGAGGAAAATAGCGGCTGAGCTATAATGCTCTGCCACTCTTTTTTTTATATTGATTGTAATGCTTTGCTGCAGCACGATCTATATCGAAGGCACGAATCAATTCTGTAACTGCTTGGCTAGGCGAAACCACACCATTAACAGCAGCCTCCATAACAGCGGGCAAACGCCCTTTAATCATGGGGTCCTCAAAGAAAAGATTGTGCAGATGCTCGTCAATCATGCTATTAACCCAAGAAACGGTTTGGCTTTTGCGCCGTCTTGCAAAGGCGCCCGATTCCTTAGTCATCTTTTCGAACTTGCGCATCACCGCCCACAGCTCTAGCAGGCCCTCGCCGGTAAGGGCAGAGCAGCGATAGGCATGGGTTTTCCAGCCCTCGGTAGCAGGACGAATGAACTCAATCATGCGTTCATACTCACCCTGGGTCACAATAGCCTTGGGCAAATTATCCCCATCAGCCTTGTTAACCACAATGGCATCCGCAACCTCCATAATGCCCTTCTTAATGCCCTGCAAATCGTCACCTGCACCGGTGAGCACAACCAGCATAAAAAAGTCCACCATGGAGCGCACAGTAATTTCGCTTTGCCCTACGCCAACAGTTTCTACTAAGATAACATCACAACCCGCTGCCTCGCATAGCAGCATAGTTTCGCGGCTTTTGCGAGCCACACCGCCCAAGGTTCCCTTGGCCGGGGAAGGGCGAATAAAGCAATTGGGTTCACGGGACAGCATCTGCATGCGCGTTTTATCGCCCAAAATAGAGCCACCAGTTATAGAGCTGGTGGGGTCTACCGCTAGCACGGCTACCTTATAGCCCTGCTTGCACAGCATTTGACCAAAGGCTTCGATAAAGGTACTTTTGCCAGCACCGGGAACGCCGCTGATGCCAATGCGCAGGGCCTTGCCCGTGCGGGGCAAGAGGGACTGCAGCACCCGTTGCGCTTTATCAAAATCCTTGGGAGCATTGCTTTCAATCAAAGTAATAGCTTGGGAAAGAGTTTTGCGATCGCCCTCACTGACTCCTTTAATTAGCTGTTCCGGAGTAGGCTTTTTCCGCAAAGGAAATCTTTTAATCTGCTCTACCGGAGTATACTTTTCTTCAGAAACAGCGTTTACGGCACTATCAATACCGCCCATAACGGAGCAAGCAAAGTTGGGATCTTTTTTAAGAGGAACCCAGCTTGGCCTAATATCTTTTTCACCAGTTTCAGGCATTTACATCACCTCAGTCCTCAGCCTGTTCAGCCTTCGCGCGGTCAACCAGCATTTGCAGCAGTTGGATGCAGCATTTGGGAATATTGGTGCCGGGGCCAAAGATACCTGCAGCACCATGCTCATACAGATAATCATAGTCTTGAGCAGGGATAACGCCGCCAATGCAAACCATGATATCCTCACGACCGCGTTTTTTCAATTCTTCAACCAGAGCGGGCAGCAGTGTCTTGTGACCTGCAGCTAGGGAGGAGAAGCCTACCATATCAACGTCGTTATCCACTGCATCTTGAGCGGATTCCTCGGGAGTTTGGAACAAAGGACCAACGTCGACAGTCCAGCCCATATCGGCAAAGGAGGTTGCCAGTACCTTTTGGCCACGGTCATGACCATCCTGACCCATCTTGGCCAAGAAGATACGCGGACGACGGCCCTCCAGCTTTTCAAACTCATCAGCCAGCTTGGTGGCTTTTTCCATATCGTCGTTGCCACTGAATTCGGAAGAATATACACCGGAAACAGTGTGGATTACAGCATTGAAACGACCAGAAACCTTTTCCACTGCGTCGGAAATTTCGCCCAAGGAAGCACGGTCGCGTGCTGCTTGTACGGCCATCTCCAGCAGGTTGCCGTTGTCACGGCTTTCGGCTGCGCGGGTAATGGCCTCCAGGTCAGCTCTAACCTTTTCGCCATCACGCTCTGCTCTCAGTTTTTCCAAGCGCTTGATTTGGGCATTGCGTACGGCGGTATTATCAATGGACAATACATTCAGCGGGTCTTCCTTAGCCAAACGATACTTGTTCAGGCCAACGATGGTTTCCTTACCGCTATCGATATTAGCTTGACGGCGAGCTGCGCACTCTTCGATACGCATCTTGGGCAAGCCGGTGGCAATAGCCTTGGCCATACCGCCCAAAGCTTCAACCTCTTGAATATGAGCCCAGGCACGGCGAATAATCTCATTAGTGAGGTATTCCAGATAATAGGAGCCGCCCCAGGGGTCAATAATCTTGCAAACCTTGGTCTCGTCCTGAATATACAGCTGGGTATTAC
>CAMFZA010000005.1 GCA_946002345.1 uncultured Phascolarctobacterium sp.
GATAAATTCTCCTTGGTGGAGCAAATCTCTGCCGCTGGCAAAAATTGCAGCCCCCCCTCACGAGCCAAGCGTGCTGTCACCGCCACATTGGCCACGCTATCGGGATCAGTCACCGCCACGGCCCCTAAGCCAATTGCCAAGGCCTGCTCCACCAATTCCGGTGGCGTCCAGGTGCCGTCGGAGGCGGTGGTATGAATATGCAAATCAGCTCGCATGCTCTTGCCCCTCTTCCTCACAAATATGGCAATGGCAATGCCCCGGCGCAGGCTGCTTAGCCTTGCGCTTGCTGCCAGCCAGACAGCTTAGTAAAAAGAACATAGTACCCGTGAGCACAATAGTGCCGCCGGGCGCAAGATTTACGTAATAAGAAATAGTCAGGCCAAAAAATACTGTTACCAGACCATAGAGCATGCTCTGCATAATGGTACCGCGAAAGCTACGTGCCGTCTGTAAAGCGCAGGCCACAGGAATGACCATCATGGCCGATACCAAAAGCAAGCCCACAATGCGCATGGATAACGCCACCGTCAAGGCGGTAAGCAGAGCCAAAAGCAGATTTAAGCGTTCCACAGGCAGGCCTGCTACCTTGGCTGATTTTTCGTCAAAGGTCAAATATTGCAGGGGACGATAAAACAGCACCACAAACAGCACCGTGCAAAAGCCCAAGGCCGCCACAATCAGCAAATCCTTGCTGCTGACCATCATCAGGCTACCAAAAAGAATGCTGCCCAAATTGAAGCCGCCGTCCTTATTGAGTCCTGTAAAAATTACGGCTAAGCCCATGCCGCTATAAAAGAAAATAGCTAGCACCATGTCTGCAGCATCGCTCAATTTAGTGCGCACCTTTTCAATGGCTAAAGCACCCACAATGGTGGCCGCCGCAGCGCTAAGCACCGGGCTAGCACCCCACAGGGCCCCTGCTGCTACACCGGCAAAGGCGATATGTCCCAGCCCATCACCAATCAGGGATTGGCGGCGCAGCACGAGAAAGCTGCCAATCAGAGGACAAATAACGGCCATAATCAGGCCTGCCAGCCAAGCGCGCTGCATAAATTCCATTTCTAACATTTCCAGCATATTTCCGACCTCTATCTATAAAAATAACCATGCTTGTGATGATGCTGCAGGGCTTCATGCACATCGCCTCTAAAGCAAATACCGTGGTCAATACAGAGCGCACTTTTGGCAGCATCCGCCGCCAGCTCCAAATCATGGGAAATCATGACAATGGTCACATTCTGCTCCCGATTGATTTGCTTGAGCATGGCATAAAGTGCCACCTTGGAGGCGGTGTCAATGCCTGTAGCCGGCTCGTCCAAAAGCAAAATTTTCGGGCTGTGCACCATGGCCCGAGCCAAAAAGACCCGCTGCTGCTGCCCGCCGCTAAGCTCGCCAATCTTGCGCTGGCGCAGGCTAGTCAGCTGAAAATCCAGCAGCGCCTTTTCCACAGCGCGCTTTTCGCTATGACCATAGCGATGCCACAGCTTGCCCGGCTGCAGCAGCCCTAGGGCCACTACCTCCTCCACGCTGATGGGAAACTCCCGCTGCATTTTCATGGGATTTTGTGCCACATAGCCAATTTTTTGCCACTCCCTGAACTGCTCCAGAGGCTTGCCATAGTAGTAAATTTCGCCCACTGTGGGGGGCATAGCATGAGCCAGCATCTTCAAAAGGGTACTTTTGCCGGCACCATTAGCACCAATGACGGCTACAAAATCACCTTCAGCAATATCCAAATTTAGTTTGTGAAAGACCCAGCCATCGCCATAATCGAAGCCCAAGCCCCGCACCATAATAATATTATTTTCCATGGTAAATCCTTATTCGTTCAATGCCTTTTGCAGATTGGCAATATTCTGCTCCATGAGTTTGAGGTAATCAAGACCCTGCTTGCGGCCTTCCTCGTCCAAGCCCTCAAGGGGGTCCAGCACTGCAGTTTGGGCGCCCGTTTCCTGAGCTACCAGCTTGGCAATTTTCGGGTCCGTCAAGGTTTCGAAGAACACATAACGCACCTTTTCTTTTTTCACAGTGTTAATCAAACGCTGCAAATCGCCGGGAGTGGGCTCTGCCTCCGCAGAAATCCCCGCCACGCTAAGCTGGCGCAGGCCATAATCCTCTGCCAAATGGCCAAAGGCCGCATGAGCAGTTACAAAAACCTTTTTGGGTGCTTTTTGGGCTACCTCTGTCAATTGTTTATCTAATTGCTCTAGCTTGGCAATATAAGTTCTACTATTGGCCTTATATTCGTCCACATGCTTAGCATCTGCCTCACACAAGGCTTCAGTAATGCGCTGCACCTCAATAACAGCCTTTTTGGGGCTTACCCAAACGTGGGGGTCCTGCTTGCCACCTCTAGCAAACAGTGCACGCCCTGCCTCCACAGGGACAATTTTGCGTTCACTTAAGGCCTCCAAGGCCTGCTCTGCCCAAGGCTCCACCAAGCCGTTATAAACAAATACCTGTGCTCGTCCCAAGCGGGTTAAATCCTTGGGGGACGGCTCCCAATCATGGGGCTCGGCGCCGTCAGGCACCAGCGTAGTCACCTGCACATTTTTGCCTCCCACAGCCTGCACAAATTCAGCCATGGGATAAAAGCTGGCCGCCACCTGCAGCTTACTTTTGTCAGCACCCTGTGAACCGCCACAGCCTGCAATGATATTCATTGTTATAAGTAGCAATAAAAGTAAAGCTTTCATAGTCATAGAATATTTCATAACCCCTTTCTTGTCAATATTAAAGAAGCTAAATTACCTCTATTTTATATTATAACACGAAAAAGGCTGCCAGTACAAACTGACAGCCTTTCGGTAAAGGAAGGGGTGAGTATAAAAAGCTACTACAGGGATGTATTAAAGTACTCAGCCTTCAATGGCGATGTACTTTTTGGCTTCCACAGCCTTGTGCTCAACCTTAGGAACGGTTACCTTAAGAATACCATCCTCGAATTTCGCTTTGATGTCCTCTTGTTTTACATCTTCGCCCACATAGAAGCTTCTTGCACATTGACCTGCATAGCGCTCACGACGGATGTAAACGCCCTTGTCGTTCTTTTCGTCCTTATCAACGCCTTTAGCAGCACTGATGGTCAAATAACCATTTTCCAATTTGGCGCTAACGTCTTCTTTTTTGAAGCCCGGCAGGTCGATATCCATTTCGTAAGCTGCTTCTAATTCTTTAATATCGGTCTTCATAATGTTCTGAGCATGTTTGCCATAGAGGGGATTACGGCGACCAAAGAATTCTTTTTCAAAGGGATAATCCATCAAATCATCAAATAAGCTTTCACCAAATACACTAGGCATCATCATAAGTCATTCCTCCAATTTTTAACGCTTGTAGTCTGCATTTTCATGTTGATGCTGCAAGTATGAATTTGATTATTAACTCGGAATTGAGTTGCTTACTCGTTTCAGTAGCTCTTTTCTTTTGTTGATTATGTTATACCACCATTTGTTAGCACTGTCAATAGGTGAGTGCTAATTTTCGCAGGATTTCACACAATTAACATATATTTTGTTTAATCTAATAAAAAGCAATGAGAAATACAACAATTTGCAAAGCTACGAGAGAATATTACTGCTTACTTATTACTAAATTGTGGGTTGATGATTAGTTTATGTGATATCGCTCAAAGGTATACGATTTAAGCTTCCAAGGTTTTAATAAAACATCTGAAATTACGCAATTAGTAATCTTCGCTCACGTCGAATTTTTACGCTCATTTCGTGGGGTACAATAAGGTTCCTGCGGGGTACTATTTGTCTCGCAAAAAGCTGTACGTACTCGAACCCTTGGAACCATTGTACCAGCCACTCATTCGCTAAAATTCTCAATGTTCGCTTCAGATTAGCTAATTGCTCAATTCCTTATTCATGTATCTAAAACCCTCTGCTAGCACGCTAAAGTTTCTCTTACACCGCGAAGCGACCATATGGTAAAGCATTTTTTGCCAAGCTTTTTTGTGCGAGCACATTGTACCCCTTGAGGGTAAAAAAGCGGAGCGATCCAGCATGCAATGCTGGTGGGTTTCTTGGCACTTCTTTGCCCACACAAAGAAGTGCAAGTAACGAAATAGTAAACAACCCACAATTCATTGCACTCTCGCAAATTCTATACTATAATAATGACACAAACCCCATCAAAAACAGAAAGAAGGTCATCCCATGCAGTTACCTGATAAAAAATACATTGCCTCCTTTGACATCGACGCGCAAAACACCTTTACTCCTGTGTGCCCCAATGAGCTACCCGTAGCCGAAGGTGACCAAATCGCCGACGAACTCAACGCTCAGGCCAAATTCGCCAGCCTGCGCCTAGGCTCTCGCGACGCTCACACCAGGGACGCCCTGTGGCTAAGCGATGCTGAGCACGCCCCCCTCTCTCCCATCGAGGGTCATCCTGATCTCGATGTACGTTGGCCTGCCCATGCTATCATCGGCACCAAGGGCTTCGATTTCATTGCCGGTCTAGACCCCAAGGCCTATGACTTCCAAATCTACAAGGGCATAGAGCCCGATAAGCATCCCTATGGTGCCTGCTACCATGATTTAAAAAACACTCTTTCTACAGGTGCCATCGAATATTTGCGCTGCCATGGCATCACCACTGTTATTTGCGGTGGCTTAGCTACTGACTATTGCGTAAAAAATACTGTGCTGCAATTAAAAGCTGCCGGCTTCGATGTTATTCTCAACAAGTCTGCCTGCCGCGGTATTGCGCCAGACACCATTGCTGCTGCCATGGAAGAGATGGCCGCAGCAGGCGTCAAATTCATAGAATGCGCCGCTGAGCTGCAGGCGTAGTTTTTTACCAAATAATTCTTGACTATAATTCTTAAGTATGCTAATGTTTACTTACCAAAAGGTTGGTGTGGTGTGGGCACTTCTACACGCAAAGTAAAAACCCGGAGTGCCAGCTCCGGGTTTTAATTTTATGGGTAACGAAACGTTACTCGAAAAGCATGTTCGTTTTACCCCGCTGTGATGCCTCCGTCCACGGTAATGATGCTGCCGGTCATGAAGCTGTTGGCCGGCGCAGCCACGCCGCAAATGGCGTGGGCTATTTCTTCAGCGCGCCCAATGCGCCCCAAAGGATAAGCTGCCGCCATATCCGCCAGCGTGTAGCCACCATTGGCATCCACCAGCTGGCGTGCCAATAGCGGTGTATCCACATCTGCCGGACAGATGCAGTTCACCCGAATGGCTGGCGCCAAATCCAGCGCCAAAGCCCTAGTGAGAGCCACCACTGCCCCCTTGGAGGCGCAGTACACAGGACAGCCATAATTGCCATTAACACCTGCGTCAGAGGCAATGTTCACAATGCTGCCACCCTCATACATCAGGGGCAAGCAGGCCTGCGTTAAAAGCAGTGTCCCCTTAACATTCGTATCCATCACCGTCCCATAATCCTGCTCCGTCATATTCTCCAAGCGCTGCTCTGCATATATGCCAGCGCTATTAATCAGGATATCAATGCGTGCCTGCTGCTTCTGCAGCAGGCTTTTTTCGTACTCGCTAATTTTAATCACAGCCTCTTTGCAGGAGCCTGCACTTGTAATATCACAAGGTACAAACACTACCTGTTGCCCAGTTTTTTCGGCCAGCTGGCGTACAGCTGCTTCACCTCTAGCAAGGCTGCGCCCTAAAATATACACTCTTGCACCGTCGCCGGCTAGCTTTGCGGCAGTAGCCAAGCCAATACCAGATGTGCCACCACTAATTACAACCACCAAGTCCTTACAACCATAATTAAGCTTGTTCATTATTCTCTTCCTCTCTTGCAATTTCCGGAGGCAACAGCACCGTAATGGTGGTGCCCTTGCCTACTTCACTCTCTAAGCGCAGTTCCATATTGTGGCGCAGCGCTATTTGCTTAGCTATGGCCAGTCCCAAACCGCTGCCACTCTTGTTCTGCTCATTCCGCGCCTTATAAAATCTGTCGAAGGCATGGGGGACATCCTCCGCCTTCATGCCACAGCCATGATCAATTAGCTGCAGGCGGTTTCCAGCTAGTACCACTTCGATACTGCTATTTTCCGGTGAAAATTTGATGCTATTGTGCAAAAAAATCATCAGCATTTGGCGCAAGCGGCCATAATCACCATTTAGCAAATACAGCTCCTTATCCAGCTTTGCCGTAATTTGCATATCCTTATCCAAGCCCAGACGACGGGAGCCACGCACCGCATCCTGAATAACTGCACATAAATTTAGGGGCTCCTTCTCGATGGGAAAATCTGTATTCTGTAAGCGTGATAAATCCAGCAAATCGTTAATCAAGCGCTGCAGGAATAAGCTTTCATGATACATCTGCTCATGAAATTCTGCTACCTCCTCCGGTGCTGTTACTACGCCATCTCGCAAAGCCTCCAAGCTACCGCGAATTACCGTCACAGGTGTACGCAGCTCATGGGAAATATTGGCGATAAACTCCCGGCGCAGCTTTTCCAGCTTTTGGCTTTCCTCATCTGCCAGCTGCAAGCGCTCTGCCAGCACATCTAGAGTACGGGCCAACTCTCCCACCTCATCCTTTTGGGTAACATTATTGCGCACATCATAATGCCTTTCTGCAAGCTGCTCGGCATTATCCCGCATTTTATTTAAGGTACGCGTAAAATGCCAGCTGAGCAGTACACTCAAAATCATGCCCAAGACCAGGGCGGCCACTAGGCTGACCAGCAAAATTTGCAAGCCCTCCCACACTGCCTTATTCAAGCCTTGACGAGGAGAATGCAAAAGCACCACAGCCTTGACCTTGCCTTGAGTGTCATAGACAGGCTCGCCAACGGTCAGCATAATATCATTGAGCCAAACGTTATACTCTTCGATAGTAAAGCTTTCACCTTCTGCGAAGCACTTTTCCACACGCTCCTTAATATGGTGGGGCAGCTTAGCAAAAGCTTCTTTAGGGTCCTTGGGTGGCTCCGGCAAGGAAAGATTGTGTTTATCATTATGCTTTTGCCGCCACTGGGCACGCCGTGCCATACGCTCCTTATTCACATTCAGATTGCGTTGGCTATCCACCACCCAAACTATTTCCTGATTTAAATTATCAATAAAATTGATAAAATTGCTTTTAGCAATGCCATCCCCATGATGCTGCTCTAAAAGCGGCAAATTGGAGCTGATAGAAGTAGCAATTCGTTTCGCTTGCACACGCATACTGCGTTGCTTGGTCTCCACTATGTGCTCCTTAAAGAATTGGTAAAACACACCTCCAATAATAAGACCAAAAAGCACCAATACGGAAGTGAAGCACAGCATTAGCTTCAAAGCAATTTTATTTTTGAAGGGCCAACTCATGGCTTCACCTCAAAGCGATAGCCCACGCCCCAAATAGTCTTAATATCCCACTTATCATGCTCATACTTGTCCAGCTTCGCACGCAAACGTTTAATGTGAGAATCCACCGTACGGCTATCCCCAAAATAATCGATTCCCCAAATGCTGTCCAAGAGATTATCGCGACTAAAGACCTTAGTATTGTTTTTGGCCAATGTCCATAAAAGCTCGATTTCTTTTTTTGTCAGCGGCACCTCTGTCCCATCGATTTGTACCTCATACTTATCCACGTTAATATACAGATTAGCGATGCTTAAGGTGTTTTTGCTGGCAGGCTCCTGGGGCTGAATGCGCCGCAGCACAGCCCGCACCCTGGCCATAACCTCGCTGGCAGAAAAAGGCTTGATTACATAATCATCAGCGCCTATATCGAGGCCCATAATTTTGTCATAATCCTCGCCCCTCGCTGTAATCATAATGATGGGCACCATGGATTGCTGGCGCAGGCGACGACAAACCTCAAAGCCATCCAGCTTGGGCATCATCACATCCAGCAGTACCATGACGATTTCAGACTCCTGCTGCTGGAACTGCTCCAAGGCCGCAGCTCCATCTAGGGCGATAACAGGCTCCAAGCCTTCCTTTTTAGCGTAGCTGGAAAGAATCGTTGTAATTTGCTTATTATCATCGGCGATCAAAATCTTCTTCATTTTAGCTTCACCTCATTCAACCTTATAGCTAAACCCATTGCTGGTTATATTATAGCATACCACAAAAATGTGTTGAAAATATGACGAAGGCCTAGCTTATTTTTTTACAAAAAAAAGAGAAAAAATGTCTAAAAAAACATAAAAAAGTCATAATCTACCTGTACAATAAAGACAAATCAAGGGAGCAAGCTCCTAAGAAATCCAGATTAACAGCTCTAAATTCTACATTCTAGTATAAATGCAAAACAAGGAGTGACTAAAGATGTTGAACATGAAAAAGATTTTAATCGCCGGTACTGTAATGACTGCCCTGTGTGCCACTGCTTTTGCAGCAGGCACCGACCAAGCTGATAAGCCCACCATGCGTGAGCGCGTAAACCGCATTTTAAGCGAAAACCGCACTGACTGCCCTGCACCTGCTGATTGCCAAGGTCCACGCATGGGCAAGCAGCACAGGGACTGGCACAAGCTAAGCCCGGAAAAGCGTGCTGAAATCGAAAAACGCCGCGCTGACTGGAAAAAAATGACCCCTGAGCAACGCCAAGAAGCAAGAGCAAAATGGCAAAAGGAGCGTCAAGAGCGTCATGACCAAAGAGCCAAGGAGGCCATGGCCAAGCTTACCCCCGAGCAAAGAGCAGAGGTTGAAGCCTTCATTAAGGAGGATATGGCCCAACGCCAAGCTCGCCATGACAAGCTGCAAAAGATGACTCCTGAGCAGCGTCAGGCTATTCGAGCAAACCGTCCTCTGAAAGTTAAGGATGGCAAACACTTTAAGCATCATAATGATGGCAAGCACTTCCAAGGCGAAGGTTTCCGTGGCCAGGGCCCTCGTCCCGATTGCAAGATCGCTATCTGTCCGCCAGCTCCTGCTAAGTAAGCAACAAGCTTTTTCTTTTACTAAACAAGGACCTACACAATCATAAAGACATAAAACAGCAACAAAAACTTCCTTTCCCCTCTCCCATCAAAAAAAGCTCATGGCTACACTGCCTAAATGCAGTGCCCATGAGCTTTTTATTTATTGAGTTAGAAAAGGCAAAATAACAGAAGCTTACTTACTTGAAAAAGCCCAAGCGTTGGCCCACAGCCAAAATTCTTCTGCCAACAAAGGGAACATTGTCCAAATCCTCCTTGTTCAGACCACCGAAAGCAAGCAAAGCCAAGGCATAGGCTGGCACAGCTGCCACCATGGCGAAAAGCACGCACCACATGCCCAGCTGCTCAGTGATACTAAGCACAAGGTATATCACCGCACCCATAACACCGGAAGCAAGGAGGGGCTTCAGCAGGCTTCCCAAGGAAAAAGTAAAGCCTGTGTACTTATAGATGAAGCCCATATTGATAATAGCCGCTACAGCAAAATCAGCCACTGTCGCCATGGAAGCGCCCTTGATTCCTAAGAAGGGAATAGCCGTGAGCCACCAGCTCATAACCACCTTGACTAGGCAGGCCAAAATCATATTGATAACTGGGATAGCCGTTTTGCCCAAGCCCTGCAAAATGCCGGTGCTGATTTGGTGCATACCTAAAAAGAGAATGCCCACGCTCATGGTTTGAATAGCACCTGCAGCGCCGGGAGCATTGTAAATTAAAGCAGCTACCTTTTCTGCTAAAAAGAAGAGGCCCATAAAGCAGGGGAAGGTAATGATCATGGCCACGCGAAAGGCTAAGCGAATCTTGTCGCGAATGGCATCAAAGCGTTTCAATGCTTTAGATTCAGAAATGGAAGGCACTAGACTAATGGTCATGGCCGCCGTAAAAATTGTTGCCAAATTGACCAAGGGCACCGCCATACCAGTCAGATAACCAAAGAGCTCAGTAGCATGGCGCACATCAAAGCCAGCTACCTCCAAGCGCTGGGGCACAATTAACAGGTCAAGATTAGCGCCAATGGGCAGAATCAAGCTGGTTAGGGAAACAGGCAGAGCCAGCCTAAGTAAACGTTTAATAATGTGACCGGCACTTTCCTCCGGAATGCTATCATCCTGAGCTTCCATTTCCTCATGCAGGCGGCGCTTTAAGCGGCGATAGAACCACATGAGCACTAAAAGGGCACAGAAGGCACCTGCACCTGCACCCATGCTAGCGCCACCAGCTGCGTAGGCTAGGCCATAGGGCATAAACAAATCCGCAAACACCAGCATGGTGATAACACGCACCAGCTGCTCCACAACCTCGCTGGTGGCCGTAGGTGTCATAATCTGCCAGCCTTGCAAGTAACCGCGGAAGCTGGCTAAAAAGGTAACAAAGAACACCGCCGGCGCCAAAGCAATAATGGAATAATAGGCTCTGGCATCACGAATGATGTGTTGATTAATTAAGAAATCAGCCCCAAACAACAATGCTGAGGAAAAAATAAGTCCCGACACTAGGAGCAGGCGTAGGGATACATTAAATACCCTCTTCGCTCCCCGATAGTCCTTGTTGGCCAGCTTTTCCGAGGTAATAATGGAAATAGCCACGGGCACCCCGGCCGAGGATACAGTAATGGCCATCAGGTAAATCGGAAAGCCCATTTGGTATAGGCCGATGCCCTCACCACCCAATACCCGGGAAAGAATAATCCAGTTCAAGGAGCCAATGACCTTGACAATAATACTGGAAATGGTCAAAATCATGGTACCCTTTAAGAATTTGCTGTTATTACTATTAGAATTCTGTTGCTCTGCGCTCATACAATCCGCCTTATATCTGAAAATAGTTGTACAGTATAATTATCCTCTTTTCCGCTCCATTTTACAAGCTATTTAACACAAAATTCATAAATAGTCAGTCCTTTTTCTCTTGAATAATCCTCCCATTGTGTTAAAATTGAGGTATGGGCTGTGGTATTGAAAGCCCTTGTCATGTCCCTATCCTTTGCTAAGAATATGTCTTTAATGTTTATTTATGAAAATCAGTAATAAAGAACAATTATTGACAAACTTAGTAGGATATGCTATGATATGGGTGTCAAGGAAGTGCTTACTTGAAGCACCGAAGATGCTTATCCATAATAAAATTATATAATTTGGAGGGAATTACAATGAAAAAATTCGTTTGTCAAGTTTGTGGTTACGTTTATGAAGGCGAAGCTGCTCCGGCTGCTTGCCCCCAATGCAAGGCTCCTGCTAGCAAATTCACCGAAATGAAGGGTGAAATGACTTGGGCTTGCGAGCACGTTGTAGGCGTTGCTTCTGACGTTCCTGAAGATATCAAAGCTGACCTGCGCGCTAACTTCAATGGCGAATGCTCCGAAGTTGGTATGTACCTGGCTATGGCTCGCGTTGCTCATCGCGAAGGCTATCCGGAAATCGGCCTGTACTGGGAAAAAGCTGCTTACGAAGAAGCAGAACATGCTGCTAAATTCGCAGAACTGCTGGGCGAAGTTGTTACCGACTCCACCGAAAAGAATCTAGCTATGCGTGTAGAAGCTGAAAACGGCGCTACCGCTGGCAAGAACGATCTGGCTAAACGCGCTAAGGCTCTGGGCCTGGACGCTATCCATGACACCGTTCATGAAATGGGCCGCGACGAAGCTCGCCATGGCAAAGCTTTTGCTGGCCTGCTGAAGAGATATTTCGGCAAATAATTTAAGCTTGACTTAAGCTAACCCCGCTCTACCAAGAGCGGGGTTTTATTTTTGCCAAGCGTCATCCAGATAGCCTACCTAACTAAACATAACATCGACTTATGCACCTACTTATGCACACTGTGGATAACTTTTCCCAATAGTTGTGGATAAATAGGTGCTTTTGTGTATAAAAAGGTCTACTTATCCACAACCTAGCAAAGTTATCTGTGAGCAAAACAAAAACCTCCCCACTTTTAGTGGAGAGGCTGTATATAAAGATATTCTTTTATGCTTTATAACCGCGAGCTTCGGCCACCTTAGCAAAGGCAACGGCAGCGGCGTCAATGGTTTTTTGAATATCCTCAGGGCTATGTGCCAAGGACAAAAAGTTTGTCTCAAACTGGCTGGGCGGCAGATAAATGCCCTGCTCCAGCATGGAGTGGAAGTAGATTTTGAAGGCCTCCAAATCACTGGCAGCAGCACTATCAAAATCCGTAACAGGCTTGTCATTAAAGAAGACGGTGAACATGCTGCCTAAACGATGCACCTGTACGGGTACCCCAGCCTTAGCTGCTGCTCGCTCCAAGCCGCCGGCTAAAATAGCGGTCATGCTCTCCAGCTTTTCGCAAACCTTATTTTCTTCCATATAGGTCAGAGCTGCAATACCGGCAGCCATGGCCAGCGGATTACCGCTCAAGGTGCCAGCCTGATACATGGGACCGGCCGGGGAAACCTTTTGCATGATTTCCAGCTTGCCGCCATAGGCAGCCACCGGCAGACCACCGCCGATAACCTTACCCAGGCAGGTAATATCCGGGTCCACATCATAGAGGGATTGGCTGCCTCCCTGAGCGCTACGGAAGCCGCTCATTACCTCGTCACAGATAACTAGTGCGCCATATTTTCTCGTCAGCGCGCGAATGCCCTCCAAATAGCCTTCCTTAGGCAGTACCAAGCCCATATTGCCAGGAGTGGGCTCCATGATTACTGCAGCGATTTTCTCCCCACGCTCAGCAAAAACCTTTTCCAGCGCAGGCAAATCGTTAAAGGGCACAGTGATGGTTGTGGAAGCCACAGCCTTGGGCACGCCGGGGCTATCGGGTACACCAAAGGTGGTAGCGCCACTGCCAGCCTTTACCAGCAGGCTGTCATGGTGACCATGGTAGCAGCCGATAAATTTCACGATGCAGTCGCGACCGGTGTAAGCACGAGCCAAGCGCAAAGCGCTCATGGTAGCCTCGGTGCCGCTGTTAACCATACGCACCTGGTCCATGGAGGGAACTAAACGGCAGACTAATTTGGCTAATTCAGTTTCAGCCAAGGTAGGAGCACCGTAGGAGGTACCCTTTTCTGCGGCGGCCTTAATGGCCTCAGTTACGCAGTCAGGCACATGACCCATCAGCAAGGGCCCATAGCTTAAAACATAGTCGATATATTCATTGCCATCAATATCATAGATTTTGCTGCCCTTGCCACCGGCAATGAAGGGAGGTACCCCGCCCACACTGCGGAAGGAACGCACAGGGCTGTTGACACCGCCGGGGATGTACTTGCGTGCTTCCTCAAAGGCGGCAGTAGATTTATCGTGATTCATAACACTAGTCCTTTCTTTATCAATACTCCCTCCGCCTCGCAAGCTCGGCACCTCCCTCTAAGAGGGAGGACAATATATAGCCATTTGCCATGCTTTGTGCTCCCTCTCAGAGGGAGCTGTCAGCGAGTTTACGAGCTGACTGAGGGAGATTATGCCAGTCTTACTCCTTTAGCCACTTAGCTACATCCAGCGCATGATAAGTAATAATCATCTTTGCGCCGGCACGCTTAAAGCCCAGCATGGTTTCCATAACAATGCGTTTTTCGTCAATCCAACCTTTTTCAGCAGCTGCCTTAACCATAGCATACTCGCCGCTTACATTATAGACGCACAGAGGACGATTGAAGGTTTCGTGTACACGTTGTACTACGTCTAAGAAGGCCAGCGCAGGCTTAACCATGACGATGTCGGCGCCCTCTTCAATATCCAAGGCTACCTCGCGCAGTGCTTCATCGCTGTTGGCCGGGTCCATTTGGTAGCCCTTGCGGTCACCGGCGGAGGGGGCGCTGTCAGCGGCAGCACGGAAGGGGCCATAATAAGCGGAAGCAAATTTGGCGGAATAAGCCATGATGGGAATATGGTTGAAGCCATTTTCATCCAGCGCTTCGCGAATTGCTTTAACATAGCCATCCATCATGTTGGAGGGAGCAATCATATCGGCACCAGCCTGGCAATGAGAAACTGAAACCTTCGCCAACAGGGGCAGGGTTTCATCGTTGTTTACGGTGCAGCCGTTTTGCAGCACGCCACAGTGACCGTGCTCGGTGTATTCGCACATGCACACATCGGTGATGATAACGATTTCAGGATAATTAGCTTTGATAAATTTGCAAGCCAGCTGCACAGGCTCATTCATATCCCAAGCACTGCTGCCCACTGCGTCCTTATAAGAAGGCACGCCAAAAAGCAGTACCGCAGGAATACCTAAAGCAGCAACCTCGTCCATGCATTCATGCAAACGGTCAATGGACCAATGGTAGTTGCCAGGCAGGGACTCGATTTCATGCTTTACGTTAGTGCCAGGCACTACAAAAATAGGATAAATCAAATCTTTTACAGATACTTCGGTTTCGCGAATCATAGCGCGCAGGTTTTCGGTTGCGCGGGTTCTGCGAGGACGATAAATTGGAAATTCTTCAGACATGTTCAAGACTCCTATTATTTATTGTAATACTCTCTTATAGCCTTTACTAAGCCATCAATGGTGTATTTTTCAGCTTCGATTGTCGGAGCAAAGCCATGCTTTTGCAAGGTTTCGCTGGTTACAGGGCCGATGGCAGCCAAAGCCACCTTATTAAGCAGCTCTGCCTTCTCGCCCAGTACCTTCAGCAAATTGGTGACAGTGGAGGAACTGGTAAAGGTCACCACGCTGGCGCTACCCTCTTCCAGGACAGCCAGCAGCTCATCCTTGTTTTCGCAGTCAGCCACAGTTTCGTAAGCAGTTACCACATGCACATCAGCACCGATTTTACGCAGGGACTCGGGCAGCACTTCCCGGGCAACCTTGGCACGAGCGATAAGAATCTTGTCGCCAGCGGTAATTGTGTCAGCCACCGCCTAGGCCAGCTCCTCCGCCTTGTCGGCAGAAGGAACTAAATCAGCCGTGAGACCCTGAGCCTTGAGAGCGTCGGCGGTGGCGCTGCCGATGGCAGCCAGCTGTACGCCGGCCAGGGCGCGAGCGTCCTTACCCGCAAGCAGCAAGCGCTCAAAGAAATATTCCACGCCGTTGGCACTGGTAAATACCAGCCATTTATAACTGGACAGTTCGGCAATGCCCTTGTCCAGCGGGCCATAATCAGCCGCAGGTACAATTTTGATAGCGGGGACTTCGATAACCTTTGCACCCAGTGCTTCCAGCTTTTTGGTCAAATCGCTGGCTTGAGCACGAGCTCTGGTTACGATAATGGTCTGCCCAAAGAGGGGCTTGTTATCGAACCATTGCAGCTGCTCACGCAGCTTCACAACCTCTCCTACGAGGAAGATTGCAGGGGGCTTCAAATTATTAGCCTTCACATCCGCAGCAGCCTTGCCCAGAGTGGTAACCAAAGTGCGTTGATCGGGATGAGTGCCCCAGCGAATAACAGCAGCGGGGCAATCAGCACTACGACCGTTGGCAATGAGCTGGCTGGAAATCTTTTCGATATTCTCCACGCCCATCAGGAACACAAGGGTGTCCACCGCAGTAGCCAAGCCCTGCCAATTAATGGTAGAAGCGCCCTTGGTGGGATCCTCGTGGCCGGTAATGACAGCAAAGGATGTAGCCACATGGCGATGGGTAACGGGAATGCCGGCATATTCGGCTACAGCAATGGCGCTGGTTACGCCAGGTACAAATTCAAAGGGTTGGCCTGCTTCTAAAAGCTCAATGGCCTCCTCGCCGCCACGACCGAAAACGAAGGGATCACCGCCCTTAAGACGGGCAACGGTCTTGCCCTCCTGCGCCAATTTTACCAGCAGCTTGTTAATATCCGGCTGACGCATGGTATGGTTAGCACTAGCCTTACCCACGTAAACCATTTCTGCATCCTTGCGAGCAAAGGCCAAAATACGAGGGTCTGCCAGGCGGTCATACACAACTGCATCCGCAGTTTCCAAGCATTCCTTGGCCTTGAGGCCCAAAAGTCCAGGGTCACCGGGGCATGCACCAATTAAATATACTTTACCCTGTTTAGTCATTGTGTCACTCTCCTTAAAGAATTGCGGCCAAGATTTCCTGACCACCGTTAGCGAGCATCTTTCTGCCCAATGCTTGTCCCAGGGCAACAGCGTCACTGGCCGGGCCCTCAACAGTATCTCTCAAAACAGTGCTGCCATCTAAAGCAGCAATGATAGCTTCAATCTTAATCTTATCGCCCTCCACATCGGCATGCACACCGATGGGCACCTGGCAACCACCCTCCAGCAGCCCTAAGAAGGCACGCTCGGCATTAGTGGCATAAACAGTGGGTACATCATTTAAAAAGTCCAGCATTTGGCGCACCTCCGCATCATTCGTGCGACACTCAATGGCCAGTGCGCCCTGTCCCACTGCAGGCAGGCACACGCTGCTGGGAATCACAGCTTTAATTCTATCACCGTGGCCAAGACGCTCCAAACCGGCAGCAGCCAGAATAATAGCATCATACAGACCCTCATCCAGCTTGCGCAAGCGAGTATCCACATTGCCACGCAAATCGCGAATAGTCAAATCAGGACGGGCAGCCAAAAGCTGGGCCTTGCGGCGCAGGCTGCTGGTGCCTACTACTGCCCCTAAGGGCAGCTCCGCAAAGCTGTTATATTTATTGCTGACAAAGGCATCGCCCACATTGGCGCGCTCAGTAATGGCAGTCAGGCACAATCCTTCCGGCAGCACCGTGGGCATATCCTTAAGGCTATGCACCGCCAAATCCACCTCGCCGCTGAGCAAATCCTCTTCAATTTCCTTTGTAAATAATCCCTTGCCACCAATTTGAGCTAAGGGAACATCCAATATTCTATCGCCCTTGGTGACGATTTTTTTCAGCACTACCTCACAGTCTGGGTACTGCTTGCGCAGGCAGGCAGCAATATGATTGCTCTGCCACAGGGCTAGGAGACTTTGTCTAGTTCCAATCTTCAATACGGCTTTCATCACCAAACTCCTCTCCGCTTTCGTTCAGCAGGAATAAATCACTCATCATTTTTCTATAGCGCTCTTCCTCAGCGGTGCCAGCCACAGCATTCATGGCCTTCATAGGCTCCCGCAGAAATTTGTGCTCCAAGCGCTGGGTCATCAAATCGATGATGCGCCGTTCTTCATCTGTCAGATTGGGCAGCTTGATAAAGGCCTTCTTGAGCACCTTTTGGCGCAGGAAATTCATTTTATCATGCAGCTGTACCATAACAGGACGCATGGTGTAATAACGCAGACGCTCCTTAAGCGCAGCTATTTCCTCAGCAATAATTCGCTCAGCCACCTTGGCCTCATGAGTGCGGAAGCTTTTGTTCACATCCACCACATTTTCCAAATCATCGATGTTATAAACAGTGACACCCTGCATGCCATTTAAGGCAGGATCAACATCGCGCGGCACAGCAATATCAATCAAAATCAAGGGACGTCCCTGACGCTGGGGCAGCAGAGGCCCTAAATTCTCTGCGGTAAGCACATAATGGGGCGCACCGGTAGAGGTAATGATAATGTCAGCCTGGGCAGCCTGCTTAAACATTTCCTGGTACGGAATAGCCGTGCCGTTAAACTTATCAGCCAGCTCCTGGGCATGGTCAAAATTACGATTGCTTACAAAAATTGTCTTGGCGCCCTTGTCAATCAAATGGCGGGCGGTAAGCTCGCTCATGTGACCTGCGCCCACAACTAAAATATTAGCTGTTTTTATATCACCTAAAATATTGATGGCTAAATCCACAGCAGCGCTGGAAACAGACACACTGCTATAGGCTATTTTGGTTTCGGTGCGCACACGCTTGCCCACAGCAATAGCACGATTCATCAGGGTGTTCAAAATCGTATCCGTCATGTTGTTATTGCGGGCAATTTGGTAAGCACTTTTAATCTGGCTTAAAATCTGACCTTCGCCAATAATCAAAGAGTCTAGGCTGGAAGCCACTCTGAATAAATGCTGCACACATAAGGTGCCGGTCAAATTATAAAAATACTCGCCTTTATAGTGCTCCCCTGCCAAATGCTCCAAAAGTCGCTTCACGAAGGGAATGGCTTCATGGGGATTTTCGATAACCATATACAGCTCTGTGCGGTTGCAGGTGGACAGAAGCATGGCCTCGGGGATGTTGTCGTAATTGCGCAGGCGTCGCAAAATACTGGCTACCCTATCATTAGTGAAATTAAAACGCTCGCGGATCTCAACGGGGGCCGTTTTGTGATTGAGACCTAAAACTGCTAATTGCATCTAAGATGTTCTCCTTTGCCTGAGCAGCATGCCCTGCTGCTACTAAATTTATCAAATCATCCGTCAGGATTTGTCGCCAAAAAGCAGTGCGCTGTGCAGGCGTTGAGGAAATTTGCTGCACAATGTGGCGCTGTTGGCGTAAAAAGTCGTTAAAAGACGCTATATCAGGAGTAATTACTTCTTGCAAGCGCTTTTTTAACATGCGTGTGAAGGCTGGCATGCCGCCTGTAGCTAGGGCTACAGTGATATCACCCTGCGTAAAGGAGGAAGGCACGGTAAAATTGCTTAGCTCCGGCTCGGTGATATTGTTACAGAGCAGCGGCGCAGCGTCAGTGATTTGCCTATTGATAGCTGCATCATTAGTAGCAGCTATAACAATGAAGGCTTGCTGCAAGTATTCAGCCTTATAGTAATCTTTAATCAATTGGCAGGAGTGTTTTTCTGCTTCCTTTAGCAGTTCCGCACAAAGCTCCGGTGCTACAACTGTAACCTCAGCACCCGCCTCACACAGGGTAACGAGCTTGCGGGCAGCTACCTGCCCACCGCCGATTATTACACATTTTTTACCCTTTAGCTTCAAAATCACCGGATAGTGAAATTCATTCTCAATAAGCATCAGATTGACCGCCAAATTTTAGTGATAAT
>CAMFZA010000006.1 GCA_946002345.1 uncultured Phascolarctobacterium sp.
CACTTAAAAAGAGTTGCTGTGCCGGTCCGTCTGCAATATAAAAAAATTGGCGAAGCGGTATTGACTGCTGCTAAGACACGTCCTCCTCTTATCGGAGGACCCCGCGCACACTACGAAGATGACCGCCCGTGAGCGCACCTGTTTTATTTATTTTTAGGAGGGACTTACAATGAATCTGGAAAAATTGGCTGTGGTTGACCCCGAAATTGATGGTATTATCCACGAGGAGCTCAACCGCCAACGCAACAAAATCGAATTAATTGCCTCTGAGAACTTCGTTACTCCCGCAGTAATGGAGGCCATGGGCACCATCCTCACCAATAAATATGCTGAGGGTTATCCCGGACATCGTTATTATGGTGGCTGCGAATATGTGGACAAGGTAGAAACTCTGGCGATTGAAAGAGCCAAGCAATTATTTGGCGCTAAATTTGCCAATGTACAACCTCACTGCGGCGCTAGCACCAATATGACTATTTATTTCGCCTTCTTAAAGCCTGGCGACACCATGATGGGCATGGACCTGTCCCAAGGTGGTCACTTGTCCCACGGATCCCCGGTTAATATCTCTGGTACCTACTACAATGTAGTACACTACGGCGTGAACCCTGAAACGGAAATGCTGGATTATGAAGCACTGGAGGCCAAGGTTAAGGAATGCAAGCCGAAGCTGGTGGTAGCTGGTGCTAGCGCTTATCCTCGCATCATTGACTTTGAGCGCATTGCCAACATTGCCCATGAAAATGGTGCCATGCTGTTAGTGGATATGGCTCATATCGCAGGCCTGGTGGCTGCAGGCTTGCACCCGTCCCCGGTTCCCTATGCGGACTTTGTTACCACCACCACTCACAAAACTCTGCGTGGTCCCCGTGGTGGCATTATCCTCACCAATAACGAGGAATATGCTAAAAAGATTAACAAGGCTGTGTTCCCCGGTCTGCAGGGTGGCCCTCTGATGCACATCATCGCTGCTTAGTCAGTTGCGTTTGGGGAAGCTATGAAGAGTGAATTTAAGGAATACCAAGCAAATATTGTGAAGAATGCGAAAGCCTTTGCTGAAGGCTTGGTGGCTGAGGGCTTCCGTCTCGTGAGCGGTGGCACTGATAACCATCTGATTTTGGTGGATGTACGCAACAAAAACCTGACTGGTAAGGAAGCAGAGCATCTGCTGGATGCAGTGGGCATTACCTGCAATAAGAATACCATTCCCTTCGACCCTGCCAGCCCCTTTGTTACCAGCGGTATCCGTCTGGGCACTCCTGCTGCTACCACCCGTGGCTTCAAGGAAGAGGATTTCAAAGAGGTTGCTGCCATCATGGGCCTGGTGCTCAACAATCCCACCGATGCCGACAAGCATGCTGAGGCTGCGAAGCGTGTAGCTGCTCTGTGCGCTAAATATCCCATGTATCCTAATATTCAATAATTATTGTTCCTGTTTAGCTGGAGCGGTCCCTTCGGCTGCTCCAGCAATTTTTAAATAAGAAAGGACGCTTTCTATGCAGATTACAGTTGTTCACCATCCGCTTTTGCAAGTGAAAATGAGTGTTTTGCGTGACATTAACACCAATTGCCCCACCTTCCGTAGAGTTATTGGCGAGGTTGCCATGCTGTTAACCTTTGAAGCAACCAAAAATATCCCGTTGGAAACCCACCCTGTTACCACTCCCTTGGCTGAAACCACGGGCCACAGCATTAACGGCACCGTCAATGTTATCCCTATCCTGCGTGCTGGCCTGGGCTTTTTGGAGGGCGTGCTCAGCGTGCTGCCTGAGGCCAATGTTGGTCCCATTGGTATGGCTCGTGACGAGGAAACCTTGGAGCCGGTGGAATATTATTGCAAGATTCCCAAGGATTTGGACGCTTACAATATTGTGGTTGACCCCATGCTGGCAACGGGTGGCAGCGCTGTGGCTGCAATTAATCAGCTCAAAAAGCGTGGGTTAAAGAATATCACCTTTATGTGCCTGGTGGCTGCTCCCGAGGGAGTTAAACGCCTTAACGAGGCTCATCCCGATGTACCCATTATTGCTGCGGCTTTGGATGACCACCTGAACGAAAAGGGCTACATCGTACCGGGCTTGGGCGATGCTGGCGACCGCATTTTTGGCACGGTGTAAGGCTATGAGCGAGCTGGAGCGTCCCAGCTGGGACGAATATTTTATGGAAATCGCTACCGTGGTTTCCAAGCGCTCTACCTGCCTAAGACGCAGTGTGGGTGCTGTGATTGTGAAGAATCGCCAAATTGTGGCCACGGGCTACAACGGTACTCCCAAGGATTTGCCCCACTGTAGCGAGGTGGGCTGCCTCAGGGAGCAGCTGAAGGTGCCCTCTGGCAAAAACCATGAGCTGTGCCGGGGTATTCATGCGGAGCAAAACGCAGTGGTGCAGGCTGCTTATCACGGCGTGTCCGTCAACGGCGGCACCTTATATTGCACTCACCAGCCCTGCGTGGTGTGCACCAAAATCCTCATTAATGCGGGCATTAAGCGCATTGTTTACGCCAACCCCTATCCGGACAAGCTGGCGGAGGACATGATGCAATCCAGTGGCATTGCCATTGAGGTTTTTCACAAGGAATAGCCTTGGAAGTTAGTTTATATAGGGCTTCAACGAACTTTTGTTTCGAGTAACGTTTTGTTACTGATAAAAATTCAGTACGTTTGTTGTTGCTACGTAGATATAATTGAAAAACTTTACATATTGAAAACAAATCCCCTGTATTATCACTCGAAAGAGCAATAATACAGGGGATATCTTTTTGTAAAATATTTGTTTGCAGGTGCAGCGGGGTGGCTGTGCAGTAAAAACGCAGTATCCTGCCGTGTTTTTCGTTGGTGCTTAGCTTTTGCGCATTCGTTACAGTGCCTTGAGGGTGAAGTAATAAATAATCATGGTGCAGGCCAAAAAGCAGATGAAAAGATAATAGAGCATTTCCTTCAAGGGCAGGCTGATGCTGGCATACTTTTCGCAATAGCTCCAAAAGCAGCCCAGGGTGACCAGATTGAAGCCGATGGCGATGATGAGCATGGTCCAAACGCTGCTGGCCAGAGGCAGATAGGAAAAGCTTAGGTTGACCACGGCCAGGAAGGGCATGCCGATCATGGTTTCCTTGTGGTTGCCACCGGCCAGGGCAAAGCACAGGGTGAGCACAATGCAGCCTGCTATGATGGGAAATAAAGCAGCTTGGGCCAGCTTTTTACCAGTGGTGCGCACTTCCTCCAGACGACTGCGCCAGTAGAAGCGATCAAACCAGCGGTACAACAGACGCAACAGGGCCATGTCCAAGATAAAGCTAAAGACGGTATCCAAGGCGCCCAGCTGCATGAGACCGGTAATAAAAAGCACCAGTACAAAGGCTAGGGAGCCCACTAAAAAGAAGAGTTGATTGTAAAGCCAATACCAAAAGGCAAGGGTGAGAAAGGGAGTAAACATTTTTGCCATCCTTTGTGAAACTTCGCATTTGTGAAAAAAGCGGCAAGACCAAGGCCTTGCCGCTCAAGTTAGTGTTTAATCTTCGAATTGGATTGCCTTGTCATAAAGCTTTTGTACATCCTCGGAGGGGGCGGGACTCATCAGGGCCGCAATGATACCGGCGATAAGGCTGGCCACGAAGCCCGGCAGCAGCTCATAAATGCCGGTGGAGGACAGGAAGGTGAACCAACCAATGTCTACCACAGCACCGACCACGATGGCTACCACAGCGCCCTGGAAGGTGAAGCGGCGCCAGAATAGGCTCAGCAGGATGGCGGGGCCGAAGGCCGCACCGAAAACGCCCCAGGCGTTGGAAACTAGAGCCATAATGGAACCGGCGTTGGGATTAGCTGCCAGGTACAGGGCTGTGAGGGAAATAGCCAAAACTACGAAACGGCCTGCCCACAGCATTTCCTTGTCGGAAGCTTTATCGTTGCGTACCAAGGGCTTGTAGACGTCGCTGGCAAAGGAGGAGGCCGCAGCCAGAAGCTGGCTGTCAGCAGTACTCATGGAGGCTGCCAGTACAGCAGAAAGCAGAATGCCGGAAATCAGGGCCGGGAAGATTTGCCGTACCATGGCGATGAAAACCAGGGAGTTTTTGCTGATGGTTTCATCAAAGCCTAGGAACATACGACCGATGACGCCTACCAAAACAGCAAAGAGCAGAATCAACGTGGTCCAGCAGATGCCGATAGCAGCGGATTTACCCATGTCCTTTTGCTTGCCCAGGGACATGAAGCGGATAATGATGTGGGGCATACCAAAGTAACCTAAGCCCCAGGCCATGCCGGAAACAATGTCACGCCAATCAGCATAGGGATTCCAGAAGTTAACAGGAATTTCTGCGGCAGTGGCAGGGTCAATAAAGGTAGATGCAAAGAGCGGAGCTACCAGCAGTGCGCCCAGCATAATCAGGCCTTGGAAAAAGTCGGTCCAGCATACAGCGGAGAAGCCGCCTAAGAAGGTGTAGCTGACGATGATGATGGCCGCCAGATACATGGCCATAGTAGCATCCATGCCGATAACGGTGTTGAACAGGGTGCCGCAGGCCTTGATGCTGGAGGCAGCGTAAATGGTATAAGCGATGAGGAAAACAATAGCACAGATAACCTGCAGTAAGCGTGAATCTGACAAAAAGCGATTGGTCAAAAATTGCGGTACGGTGATGGAATCCTTAGCCACGATGGAGAAGGAGCGCAGACGAGGCGCCTCAAACAGCCAGCTTAAGGTATAGCCCAAAAGCAGGCCTACGCCAATCCACATCTGGCCTAAGCCTAGCGCATAAACAGATGCAGGCAAACCCATCAAAACCCAGGCGCTCATGTCAGAGGCACCGGCACTAAGACCTGTAACCCAGGGGCCCATTTCACGACCACCTAAGAAATAAGTTTTTTCACCACCATTTTTATCCTTGATAAAGAACCAAATGCCTACACCAATCATGCAGGCCAGATAAATTACAAAGACGAATATTTCGGTATAATTCATAGGACATCCCCTCCAACTAATAGATAGTAACATTATAGCCGCTTTAGCGTATTAAAACAAGTAAAAATGTATAAGAATACGAAAAACAACTTCTAGAAGGGATTTTACGACTTTTCTTGACGCAATTTAGCGCCTGTTATATAATAATCAAGATAATAGAGGTCTTTCTTAGTGCAATTTGTAAGGCGCATGAGAGTGACAAATTTTTAGGGCTTGCGTGCTTTCGGTCAGGTGGTGTTTTTGGCGAAAAGGGCAGGCTCTAGTCGTGTTTACGGAGAAGCTGAATGAAACCGGTAAAAATTCGTATTTTTAGTATGATCAAGGACGAGATGGGGGAAGCCCAAACCACTGAGCAAAGGTACGAGGGTACCATGACGGAGCGCAGCGGCAAGTATTATGTCATGTATCAGGAGGATGCGCAATCCGGACTTGAGGGTACGAAAACCACGCTCAAATGGGATCAGAATCGGGTTATTATTATGCGCAATGGCACGGTGGACCATAGGCAGGAGTTTGCCCAAGGGTATAAGGATAAAAGTCTTTACCAGACACCCTATTTAAAAATTCCTCTTTTGACCCACACGCGCTATTTGTATACCTATTTCCGTAAGGGAAAGTGGCATTTGGAAATCGAATATACCCTTTATCATGGGGAAACTCCCTATGGTGAAATGAAGCTTTTAATTGAGGTAGAGGGACTTTGAAATGAAAATTGGCTTTGACAATCAAAAGTATTTAACCATGCAATCCGAGCATATTAGGGAGCGTATTGGTAAGTTTGGAGACAAGCTGTATTTGGAGTTTGGCGGCAAGCTTTTCGATGATTACCATGCTTCCCGGGTGCTGCCGGGCTTTGCTCCGGACAGTAAGCTGCAAATGCTGCTGCAGCTGGCAGACCAGGCGGAGATGATTATTTCCATCAATGCTGCGGATATTGAAAATAACAAGGTGCGTCATGATTTGGGCCTGACCTACGATTTGGATGTACTGCGTTTGGTGAAGGTGTATCGCTCCAAGGGGTTATACGTGAGCAGCGTTGTTATTACCCAATATAAAGGGCAAAAATCTATCGAAGGCTTCAAAAAGAAGCTGGAGGCACTGGATATTAAGGTTTACTTCCATTATCCCATCGAGGGTTATCCTCATAATGTGGAGCATATTGTCAGCGATGAGGGTTATGGACGCAACGATTATGTACAAACCACCCGCCCTCTGGTGGTGGTGACTGCCCCCGGACCGGGCAGTGGTAAGATGGCTACCTGCCTGTCCCAGCTGTATCATGAAAATAAGCGTGGGATTAAGGCTGGCTATGCTAAGTTTGAAACCTTCCCCATTTGGAATCTGCCTCTGAAGCATCCCGTGAATATGGCCTATGAGGCCGCTACTGCGGATTTGCAGGACGTGAATATGATTGACCCCTTCCATTTAGAGGCTTATGGTGTTACCACCGTCAACTACAACAGGGATGTGGAGATTTATCCTGTATTGGCAGCGATTTTTGAAGGCATTTATGGCTATTGTCCCTATAAGTCTCCCACGGATATGGGCGTAAATATGGCGGGCAATTGCATTTGTGATGACGAGGTTTGTTGCGAGGCTTCTCGTCAGGAGATTATCCGTCGTTATTATCAATCCTGGAACCGTATGGTGAAGGATGAGGCTACTAAGCAAGAGGTTTATACGCTGGAACTGCTCATGAAGCAGGCTAAGGTCAGCGTTAATGACCGTAAGGTTGTTACTGTGGCCAAGGGGGTGGCAGAGGAGCGTAAATGCGCAGTGATTGCTTTGGAACTGCCTGATGGCAGCATCGTAACCGGCAAGACCACGGATTTGTTGGGACCTGCCAGTGCAGTGCTGTTGAACGGCATTAAGGCCTTGGGCAAGATTGCGGACGAAATGCATTTGATTTCACCCACCTACATTAACCCCATTCAGGGCTTGAAAACGAAATTTTTGGGTAGTAAAAATCCTCGTCTGCATATGGACGAGGTGCTGATTGCCTTGTCCATGTGTGCGGCCACGGACAGTCTGGCTCAGTTGGCTTTAGACCAGCTGCCGAAGCTGAAGGGGTGTCAGGCCCACTCCACCGTTATGCTGACGGAGGGTGATTTTAAAATCTTTAAGAAGCTGGGCATTGAATTAACCAATGACCCCGTTTATGAAACCATGTAATGAATAAAGAAAATAAAAAGTAAGGAGAGTTTTGCTTTGGATATAAAGGATATCTTAGCTGCCGCTATTAAGGCTGCAGCCCAAAAGGCTATTGATGATGGCACCTTAAAGCCGGGTGCTTTGCCTGAGGTAATGCTGGAGGTACCGCCCCAAAAGGAATTTGGTGATTTTGCTACCAATTTTGCCATGCAGTCTGCTCGCAGCCTGCACTGTGCACCCCGTCAAATAGCTCAGGCAGTGGTGAATAATTTGGACTGTGCTTCCGTGGAAAAGGCAGAAATCGCTGGCCCCGGCTTCATCAACTTCTATTTGAAGCAGAATTGGACCGCTGATTTGCTGGCCAGCATTTTGGTCGCTGGCGATAATTATGGTAATTTGCCGGCCAATGATTTGGGTCGTATTCAGGTGGAATATGTGAGCGCTAATCCCACCGGTCCTCTGCATATTGGTCACGCTCGTGGTGCCGCTGTGGGCAGTGCCATGGTGAATTTGCTGCGTGCCGCCGGCTATGATGTGGAAAGCGAATACTACATCAACGATGCTGGCAACCAAATGAACAATTTGGCCGCTTCTGTGAATGCCCGCTATCTGCAGCTGTTGAAGCTGGAGGAAATGGGGGGCGTGCCTGCGGACCTGACTGTCAAGCAATTGGACGAAATGCCTACCGGCATTCCCTTCCCGGAAAATGGCTACCATGGCTATGATATTATTGAAACTGCTCAGCGCATCATCCGCATTTATGGCAAGGAATTTGTGGCCTTGGACGAAAAAGAGCGCTTGGCTAAATTCCTGGATATTGCCTATAAAGAAAAGCTGGCCGGGCTGAAGGAGGATTTGGAAGCCTTTGGTGTAACCTTCGATGTGTGGTTCAGTGAAAAGTCCTTGCATGAAGCAAATAAGATTCGCGAGGCAGTAGCCTTCCTGCAGGAGCGTGGCTACATTTACGAGCAGGGCGGCGCCCTGTGGCTCAATTCCACTGCCCAAGGGGACGACAAGGACCGTGTTGTTATTCGTGACAATGGCATTCCTACCTATTTTGCCGCAGATATAGCTTACCATCGCAATAAGTTTGAGCGTGGCTTTGCTAGGGTCATCAACCTGTGGGGTGCAGACCATCATGGCTATATTGCCCGTGTGAAGGCTGCTGTGAATGCATTGGGTTTTGATGCCAATAATTTGGAAATTATGCTGCTGCAAATGGTGCGCCTGTATCGCAATGGCGATATTGTGAAGCTGTCCAAGCGTACTGGCGAGACCATCACCCTACGCGAGCTGATTGATGAGGTTGGTACTGATGCTGCCCGTTATTTCTTCTGCATGCGCTCTTTGGATAGCCAATTAGATTTTGATATGACATTGGCTACCGAAAAATCCAACGAGAATCCTGTTTACTATATCCAATATGCTCATGCGCGTATATCCAGCATCGGTCGTCAATTGGCCGAGGCAGGCATCACTGCTGAACCGGCTGAGCAGCTGAAGCTGGATACCCTGGTAGCTCCTGAGGAGCTGGCTTTGATTAAAAAGCTGGGTGAATATCCAGAATTAATTGCCCGTGCTGCCCGTGAGCGTGCTGTGCACAGCGTGGCCACCTATGCCTATGAGCTGGCCGGCCTCTTCCACTCCTTCTATAACCAATGCCGTATTTTGGGCGTAGAGACTGATTTACAGCAAGCTCGCATTGCATTGGTTAAGGCGGTGGGTCACACCATTCGTCACGCTTTGGGTATTTTGGGAGTATCTGCTCCGGAAAGAATGTAAGGTTTGATTTCTCTGCAGTAGTAGGGAATGCAAATAAAATTTAATACGGTGCTTTTTTAGTCATTTTTGTGTAATCTTGAGGGGGATTTAATAATGAAAAAAAATACTAAGTACATTTTCGTAACCGGCGGTGTAGTTTCTTCTTTAGGCAAGGGCATTACTGCTGCATCCTTGGGTCGTTTGCTGAAGAGCCGTGGCTACAGGGTGACCATCCAAAAATTTGACCCGTATATTAACATCGATCCTGGCACCATGAGCCCTTATCAGCACGGCGAGGTTTTTGTTACCGATGATGGTGCTGAAACTGACTTGGACTTGGGTCATTATGAGCGCTTTATCGACATTAATCTGTCCAAAAATTCCAATACTACTACAGGTAAAATTTATCAAAGCGTTATTAATAAGGAACGTCGCGGTGACTATTTGGGCGGCACGGTGCAGGTTATTCCGCATATTACCAACGCTATTAAGGAAAGAGTATTTATTGTAGGGCAGCAGGATAACGCTGATATTGTTATCACCGAAATTGGTGGCACTGTGGGCGATATTGAGAGCCTGCCCTTCCTGGAGGCCATTCGCCAAGTGAAGAAGGAGGTTGGTCGCAATGATGTGCTGTACATCCATGTGACCCTGGTGCCCTATATTTCCGCTGCTGGCGAGCTAAAGACCAAGCCCACCCAGCATAGCGTTAAGGAGCTGCGCAGCATTGGTATCTCTCCTGATATTATCGTGTGCCGTAGTGAAAAGCCTATTTCCAAGGAGATGCGGGAAAAGATGGCCATGTTCTGTGACGTGGACCCGGATGCTGTAATCCAAAACCTGACGGCAAAGAGCATCTATCAAGTGCCCATGCTCATGGAAGAGCAGGGACTTGATTCCATCGTGCTCCGTAAGCTGGAACTGGAGGACAAGCCCAAGGATATGAG
Source organism: uncultured Phascolarctobacterium sp. (assembly GCA_946002345.1). GTDB lineage: Bacteria > Bacillota > Negativicutes > Acidaminococcales > Acidaminococcaceae > Phascolarctobacterium_A. The sequence goes on from CAMFZA010000006.1 coordinate 9,819, forward strand.
TGGCTGGCACGATATGGTGGACCGCATTCTGAAGAAATATGACCAAAAGGTTACTATTGCCGTGGTTGGCAAATATGTGGCTTTGCAGGATGCCTACATCAGTATTACTGAATCCCTGCGCCATGCAGCTGTAGCTAATGAGGCGGAGCTGGAAATTAAATGGGTTAATGCTGAAGAAATCGAAGCTGAGTCCGTGGATATGGACAAGGTGATGGAGGGCGTGAATGGCATTTTGGTACCGGGTGGCTTTGGCAATCGTGGTATTGAGGGCAAAATTAAGGCCATCCAATATGCCCGGGAGCACAAGATTCCTTTCTTTGGTATTTGCCTGGGCATGCAGTGCGCTGTTATCGAATTTGCCCGCCACGTTTGTGGCATGGCTGATGCCAACAGCTCAGAATTTGCTCCGGAAACCACTCACCCCGTTATCGATTTGATGCCGGAGCAGCTGGATGTGGAGGATATGGGTGGTACCATGCGCTTGGGCCTGTATCCCTGCAAGGTATATCCCCATACCTTGACCCAAAAGGCTTATAAGCAAGAGTTGATTTATGAACGTCATCGTCATCGTTATGAGTTCAATAATGCGTTCCGTGAGACCATTGTGTCCAAGGGGCTGCAGTTGGGTGGTACCTTGCCCAACGGTCGCCTGGTGGAGATTGTAGAGCTGCCGGAAAGCGTGCATCCCTGGTTCCTGGGTGCTCAATTCCATCCGGAGTTTAAATCCCGTCCCACCAATCCTCACCCCTTGTTCCGCGACTTTATCGGAGCTGCTTTAAAGGAGCAGAAATAATAGGAGGCTTTCATGTTAAAGAAAATCTTCGTCAGTGCTGTGCTGTTGTTAGCGGTGCTGAGCTTTGTGGTTTCCCTTTTAAAGGGCAACAATAATAACGAAAAAACCGTTACCGTTCCTGACCGGGTGGCTGTCATCAATATTGAAGGCACCATCGTCTGCGGTGCGGATAGTAAGGATAATCTGTTCAATCAGGCTAATGGCGTAACCAGCGGCAGCATTATGAAGCAAATTCGTGAGGCCGCAGCTGATGACAGTGTTAAGGCTCTGGTGCTGCGTATTGATAGCGGTGGCGGTAGCGCTACTGCTGCCGAGGAGGTGGGCCGGGAGCTGGCTCGCTTTAAGGAGCAGACCAAGAAGCCTATCGTGGCTACTTTGGGTAATACTGGTGCCAGCGCTGCCTATTGGATTGCCGCCTGTGCCAGTGATAAGATTTACGCCAACGCTACTACTTTGACTGGCAGCATCGGTGTTTATATGCCCTATATGAACACGGAAGAGCTGTTCAAAAAGATTGGTATTACCAGCGATAAGATTAAAAGTGGTCCCTATAAGGATATTTTGACTAATGATCGTCCGATGACTCCTGAGGAAAAGGTAATTTTGCAAAATATTGTGGACGAAATCCATGACCAGTTTGTTTATACTGTGTCCGCTGGCCGCCGCATGGAAACCAGTAAGGTACGGGAAATTGCTGATGGTCGCATTTATACCGGACGCCAGGCAAAAAATATTGGCCTGGTGGACGAGCTGGGAGATTATTATGATGCCTTGGCTGCTGCCGGTGCTTTGGCCAAGATTAATCCCGGCAAGGATGGACTGCCCCCGGTAAAGGTTAAGGAAAAGCCGCAGCCCTGGGAATATATCCTGAGTGCTGAGCTGGCCACGATGATCAAGGGTCAGCTCCTGGAGCAGCTTCAGGCCGGCTTTACTAATCCGGCTGTGCAAAACGTGACGAGGTGATGAGCTATGCGGCGCAAAACCTATGATGTGCTCTTTGACCCGGGAACGGGTATGGCTGCTTTGGTCAAGGAGCCCTGCCTGTGGCGCAGTGCCTTTTACTTCACCCTCAGCGTGGGCTTTTTCACCGGTGTGGTCACTAATAGTTGGCTTTTGGAGCAGTCCTTGGAGATTCGCTTTGCCATTATAATTTGCACCGTGCTGATTTCAGCAACGGCACTTGCGCTATATGGCTTTCTCATTCATGGTATTATGGAAACCTTTGGCGCGCTGGCTGGGGATCCGGTGGGGCTCATCTGCCTTTTGGGCTATACCACGTTGCCCTTTTTGTTATTGACGCCGGGAGCGCTTTTAGCAGGTAAAATGGGCCTAGGAGGATTGCCCTTATTGGGAGGTATTTTCCTGCTGGGCTGTCTGTGGATGCTTTACCTTTTGGTGCGTTCCCTGGAGGCGGTGTATTTGGTGGACTGCCTGCGAGCAGCAGTGGCCTTGCTTTTTAGTCTCTTGCTTTTGTATATCGTTTTTGTGTTACCCTGGCAGATTGTTTTCCACATGGTTAGTCTGAACTTTTAACCATTTGTCCAGCTGATAAAACTGGCAAGGATGACATTTTTTGGTTGCTAAAACAATGGGAAAGTGTCATAATAAAGGCTATAGGGAAGTATTTTCATTAACTGAATATATTAAGGAGTGATGTAAGTAATGAACAGAGAGCTTTCTATGGAATTTGTACGTGTTACTGAGGCTGCAGCCATCGCCTGTGGTCGTTTGGTAGGCAGAGGTGACAAGAACGGCGCTGACGGCTTGGCTGTTGACGCTATGCGTGCTGCTTTTGATACGGTGAACATCAACGGTACCGTTGTTATTGGCGAGGGCGAAATGGATGAAGCGCCCATGCTGTATATTGGTGAAGAGGTTGGCGCCGGTGGCCCTGCAGTGGACATTGCCGTGGACCCTGTTGAAGGCACCAATCTGGTAGCAAAGGGCCAACCTGGTGCTATTGCTGTAATTGCAATTGCTCCTCGCGGCTGCCTGCTGCATGCTCCTGATATGTATATGGATAAAATCGCTGTTGGCCCCCGTGCTAAGGGCTGCATTGATATCGATGCTCCCATGGCTGTAAACCTGGAGCGTATTGCTAAGGCTATGGGCCGCAAGGTTGCTGATTTGAATGTTGTGCTTTTGGATCGTGAACGTCATTATCCCTTGATGCAACAAATTCGTGAAGCTGGTGCCCGCATTTCCCTCATTACTGATGGCGATGTTAACCCCATCGTTGAATGCTGCATTGAAGGTAGCGGTGTGCATATGTATGTTGGTAAGGGTGGCGCTCCTGAGGGCGTTTTGGGTGCTGTTGCTGTAAAATGCTTAGGTGGCGACATGCAGGCTCGTCTGTGCCCGGAGGATGATGCTCAGGTACAACGTTGCCTGAAGATGGGCATTACCGATGTGAACAAAGTCCTGACTCTTGATGATCTGGTTAAGGGTGATGACTGCATGTTCACCGCAACTGCTATTACCAATTGCAATATGCTCCATGGTCTGAATTACTTCAACGAAGGCGTGCGCACTCACACCATTTCCGCTCGTTATAAGACCGGTACCGTACGCTTCGTAGATGCTATTCACAGCCTGGATAAGAAGGTATTGGCTGTAAAGCTGTAAGCAAGGCGAGCTATAAGGTATCATCTGCTTCGTTGCACCTCCTAGACGTACCTTTAGTACGCCGTCGTCGGTGCGCCTCGCATCTAATACCTTCTGGCTCACCTAGTAAATTTGATTAAGTTTGTTTTCTAATTTAGGGTATGAAAGTTTCTTTCATGCCCTATTTGGTGTTTCTATTCTTAGCTTATGGAAAATTTATTACTGCAACAGGTAGTGCAGATTGCTGAAGTGCAACGTGCTGCCGCTTGGCAAAGAGAAAAGCGTGCCTGTATTTTAACCGGGTTGGCTGGTAGCAGCAAGCCGGTCTTTTTTGCTGCCTTGGATAAAATTCTGCAGGAAAAGGGCAGCATGGCTTTTATTACTGCCTCCCGTGAGGAAATTCGGGCTTATCGCCGGGAGCTGAATTATTTTTATCCCCATTTACCCATACAGGAGCTGTACCCCATGCATTTGCCACGCATTCAGGTGGAAACCCAAAGCTTGGAGCTACAGGCCGGGCGTGCTGCTGCCTTGCGCTTTTTGCAGGGTGAGGAGCGGGGTATTGTCTTTATTACGGCGGAGGCGCTACAGCAAAGGCAGCTGCGCCCCAGTGGACTTAGCGGACAGCAGCTGCTGTTAAAGGTAGGGGAGGAGCGTGAGCAAAAGGATGTGCTCACAAGCTTAGTTGCATTGGGCTACGAGCGCACGGAGCAGGTGGATGCCATTGGTCAATTCTGCCTGCGTGGTGATATTCTGGATGTATTTCCCATCAACTGCAACGCTCCCGTGCGCATAGAATGGTTTGACAATGAGCTGGATGCTATGCGCAGCTTTGATGTGAACAGTCAGCGCAGTCTCAAAACCTTACAGGAAATCAAAATCATGCCTTTGACTGTGGATGGGGATGCGGTATATGATGCCAGCGTTTTTGATTATTGTGCAGCAAGCACGCTGGTGGTGGTGGATGAGCCTGTACGCACCTTCGCAATGCTGGAAAAGCTGGACAAGGAAAATAAGGAGAATGCGGCAGATTTATTCACTAAGGATGAGCTGGTGACTCAATGCGCCCACAAGGGTGTGCAGCTGGTTTCTGCCCTAGCTCATAGTTATTTGCCAGAGCTACCTGCGCTCAGTATTCCCGTGCGTTCTGTTTCTCCCTATAATAAGAATACCAATCTTTTAGTCGAAGATTTACATAATTGGCTGGCAGATAAAATTACGCCGGTGATTATGCTGTCCAGCAGCATCAAGGCTCGGGGCTTTGCGGAGAATCTGCACAATTATGGTCTCAAGGGTGTCTACGCTCAGGAGCAATGGCAGCCCGGTCAAGTCAATGTGATGTTTGGCGATTTGGACCACGGCTTCCGTTTTTGGGATACCAATTGGCTACTGTTAACGGAAAATGATATTTATGGCATGCAAAAGCGCAAGCGCTTGCATAGCAAGAACCAGGGCCAGCAGCTACAATATTTTTCGGATATTAAGGTTGGGGATTATGTAGTACACAAGGTACACGGTATTGGTCGCTATATTGGTGTAGAAAATGTGGAGGTCGGTGGTATTCATCGGGATTATCTGCTTTTAGCCTATGCCGGCGATGACAAGCTGTATGTGCCCGTGGACCAGGTAGGACTTTTGCACAAATATGTGGGCAGTGAGGGTTCGGTGCCCCGCCTGTCCAAAATGGGCGGTACTGATTGGAAGCGCACCACCTCCAAGGCTGCCAAGGCTATTACGGAGCTGGCAGAGGAGCTATTGCGGCTTTATGCACAGCGACAGATAGTGCCCGGCCATGCCTTTAGCCCCGACACGGAGCTGCAAAGGGAGTTTGAAGAAGCCTTTCCCTATGAGGAAACACCGGACCAGCTTAAGGCCATTGCTGAAATCAAGGCCGACATGGAGAAGCCCCAGCCCATGGAGCGTTTGTTGTGCGGTGATGTGGGCTATGGCAAAACCGAGGTGGCCATTCGCGCTGCCTTCAAGGCTGTAGTAGATGGCAAGCAGGTGGCAGTGCTGGTGCCAACCACTGTTTTGGCCCAGCAGCATTTCTTGACCTTTAAGGAGCGTATGCGTAATTTTGGTGTTACTGTGGAAATGCTGAATCGTTTTTGTAGCACCAAGGAGCAAAAGCGCATTTTGCAGGATTTGGAAGAGGGCAAGGTGGATGTTTTGATAGGTACCCACCGCTTGCTTCAGGCTGATGTACAGTTTCCCGATTTAGGCCTTTTGATTATTGATGAGGAGCAACGCTTTGGCGTGGCCCAAAAGGAAAAGATTAAAAAGTGGCGCACAGGCATTGATGTGCTGACATTAAGCGCTACGCCCATCCCTCGCACGTTGCATTTGGCCTTGGTCAATGGGCGTGATATGAGTGTGATTGAGTCGCCCCCGGAGGACAGGCTCCCCGTGGAGACCTATGTGAGCGAGTATAACGATGGCATGATTAAGGAGGCCATCGAGCGAGAGCTGCGTCGTGGCGGTCGCATTTATTATGTGCACAATCGTGTCAGTGGCTTGGAGGCTATTGCAGCACGCATCCGGCGGTTGGTGCCGGGCATCAACATCAAGCTGGCCCACGGCCAGATGAATGAGGAGATGCTGGAGGACGCTATGATCACCTTCTATGAGGGCGGCTGTGATATGCTATTGTGCACAACTATTGTGGAAAATGGCTTGGATGTTCCCTTGGCCAATACGATTATTATTGATGGAGCGGAGAATTTTGGCCTGTCCCAGCTGTACCAAATGCGGGGACGGGTAGGCCGCAGCTCTCGTCTGGCCTACGCTTACTTTGTGTACAAGCCTAATAAGGCACTGAGCGAGATTGCGGAAAAACGCCTGCAGGCCATCCGTGATTTTACAGAGCTGGGTGCTGGCTTTAAGATTGCTATGCGGGATTTGGAAATTCGCGGTGCTGGCAA
>CAMFZA010000007.1 GCA_946002345.1 uncultured Phascolarctobacterium sp.
CGCAACCAGCGCAGTAAAGCAAAATAATCCCCCACTAGCTCTAGCTTCAGTCCCATGTTTTTTAAGGTCGCAGCCTTTGTCCGGTCTACCGGACCCTTTTTTCCCTTATAATTTCCCCTAGTCCCTGTAGCTTGAGGACTGGGAGCATCTGGCAACACCTGCATGTTTTTCACCACCAAGCCTTGCTTGACAGCCAAAATCTGCAGCTGGCCCTGTAGCTGATTGCTATCACCCAACTGCTGCAGCCTTTGCTTAAGCTGGACTAATTCCTTATATTTGGCCTCCTCATAGGCACCATAGTCAGCATGTAAAGCGGCAAATTCCTGCAGCTGCTCCAGCTTAGCTCTTTGCTGCCGTCCCTGCTGCCACATTTCCTGGAGCTCACCTAAGCTGGGCCAAACCACTCTCCATAGGGTAAAGAAAAACAACAGCAGACCTGCGACCATTGCCCCCAGCTTGCTTAACCCTGCCATACGTGGACTCTTTTCTAAAAAATAATCTCTTATGCTTTGCATTTTATTTTTCCTTTACCAGCAGGCTAAAGGCAAGCTTATCCCCCTGCTGCTGACTCCCCTGTAAACGTACCTGGACCAGCTTGGGGTCCTGCTGTAAATTGTTTACCAGCTTGTTTAAAAGCTCCGGTTGGCGACAGCCGCCCTCCAACTGCCACTCCTTGCTTTTGGCATCACCCTTTAACAGCTCCAGCCAACAGCCCACGCTGATGCTTTGGCCTAAACGGGTCACGCTTCCGCTTACCTGAGTGGTTTGCTCCCTCACTTTTTTATCAAGCTGACGGTAGCTTGCCAAGGCTTGCTCCAGCCTTTGGCTTTGGCTCATCCGCTCCTGCCACACCCCATAGGAGGCCAGCTCCTGCTCCCCCTGTTCCAAGCTTTTTCGGGCCACAAGGCAGGCCCCCTGCGTCACCACATACAGGCCCACACTCAAGGCCAGGCAACCAAAGAAAAAGCGTCTGGGATAATGGGAGTGTAACAGCTGCTCTACCTGCTGCACTCCCCAGGGATGCTCCTCCTGCAGACTCCAATTTTTAAAGCTATCCCCCTTGTACCAGGCACCCTGGACCTGTTCCTTGTTCATGCCCACCACAATAGCACGCAAGCACAAATGCAAGCGCAAGGCCAAGTTACCGAGCAAATTTACCTGTGTCCTAGGCCAAGCCCACAGCTGCACCATCACCTGGGCCGAATCCATTGCGGCAATGGCATAGGCTGTATTATAAGCATCTGCCTGACCTGGTATAAGCTGCTCCTTCTCCCAGGCAACAGCCTGGGCCAGCTCCGTATCCTTAAGAGGGGGAAATTCCAATTGCTCGTTCACAACCAAATCCTCCTCCAAAATCACTATGGTATCAACCATTTCCGGTACCCTTGCCCAAACAAACATCTCCTGCAGTACCTCCTCCAGCTCCTGCCACCAAGCAGCGCTTTCCTCCTGCCAAGAGTTATCCAGTACCTGCTCCTTTTGCCATAGACAGCAGTCTGACTGCCAACAGCTGCTTTGAATACTGCTTTTTCCTATTTTGAGCAGCACCAGCTGCTTGCCTTTACGTCCCTTCTGCTGCCAATGGCACCTTAGCCGGCGCAGGAGCCTACGAGTCTTTATGTGATGTTCCATAAAATAAAGAGAGATATAATTTTTTGTCCTTGACAAAAACAAACAATTTACCACTGCTTCTAGCTGAAAAATTGATAATACCAAGCCAGTAGCCTGTTGCCAAACACATAACTAAGCAGGGCACTAGCACATAAAAAGGGGCCAAAGGGCAACGCAGTACGTCCCTTAGCAAGCTGCAGAAAGAGTAAAGCGCCGCCCAATACTGCTCCACTGACGAAGGCCAGCAATAAGCATAGCAGACCACGCTCCACGCCCAGCCATAGGCCGAGCACTGCAGCCAGCTTCACATCTCCCTCCCCCATACCGCCTCGACTGGTCCAATATACCAGTAGCATTAGGGTTCCCAGCACCACCAAGCCCTGCCAGGCCTCCTGCATCAGCCCCAGCTGCCAGGCTCTTACCCAACCAAGGCAGAGCAAATAACAATTGGTGCTGTCATAAAGCAGCATATAGCGCAGGTCTGTGTAGCAGTGATAACCAAGACCAAGCCCCAGGCCCAGCAAATACACATCCATCAACATCAACTCCTTGTCTAAATAGTTGGAAACAAAAAGGCTCCTGTACTACGAACTGCAATACAGGAGCCTTAAAGCTCTTCACTATTTTCTTTTGTTGACCTTAGTATAGACCTAAGGAGTAAATTTGTCAATAGTTTTTAGAAAATTCTTATTCGATTACCAATTCAGGTCTTCAACATCCTGGCGACCACGACCGGTGAGTGCGTCCAGCTTGATGCGTTGCTCGATTTGAGCAGCCAGCTTCTTGGTGAACTTCACGGTGTCGGGGTTTACGGACATGCTGTCGATGCCGCTCTTAATCAGGAATTCGCAGAATTCAGGATATACGCTGGGAGCTTGACCGCAGATGGAAACGGTCTTGCCACCCTTGTGAGCAACCTCAATCAAGTGACGGATAGCGCGGCGAACTGCCAAATTGCGCTCGTCATAAATGTGGGATACGGTGTCGTTATCACGATCGCAGCCCAATACCAGCATGGTCAGGTCGTTGGAGCCAATGGAATAACCATCAACATAATTGTTGAATTGGTCTGCCAAAATAATGTTGGAGGGGATTTCGGCCATCAGCCACACCTTGAAGTCCTTGCCACGGCGCAAACCGCAGTCAGCCATGATGGCAACAACCTTTTCACATTCCTCCACATTGCGGCAGAAGGGAATCATTACGTTCAGGTTCTTCAGGCCAAACTCTTCGCGTACTTTGCGTACTGCCAAGCATTCCAGCTTGAAGGCTTCAATATATTTGGGGTCATAGTAACGGGAAGCACCACGCCAACCCAACAGAGCGGATGGCTCATAGGGCTCGAACTCATCGCCACCCTTCAAATCGCGGTATTCGCTGGATTTGAAGTCGGAGAAGCGCAGGGTAACCGGTCTAGGAGCCATAGCTTGGCAAACTTGACGAATGCCTTCTGCCAGTTGGTCCACAACCTTTTCCGGTTGACCAATCTTGATCAAATACAGAGGATGCTCATGAATATAGGTGGTCCAGATGAACTCCTCACGCATCAGGCCAATGCCATCGCAGGGCAGAGTGCTGTATTTTTCTGCCAGCTCGGGGTCGCCCAGATTCATATAAATCTTGGTGCCGGTGGGCGGGAAATATTCTGCAGCAGCAACAACCTGTTGAGCAGGTTGTTCAGCCTTAGGCTCTTCGATGATGCCTTCGTAAACAACGCCATGAGTTGCATCAATGGTTACATCAATACCATCAGGAATGGTGGTGGTAGCAGCTTCACCGCGACTCTTGGTGCCAACGATGCAGGGGATACCCAGCTCACGGGAGACAATGGAAGCATGGCAGGTCATACCGCCGCTATCAGTTACAATAGCCTTCGCCTTCTTCATAGCCGGTACCCAGTCGGGAGCGGTCATTTCGGTTACCAGGATTTCGCCTTCCTTGAACTCGTCAATACGGGAAGGATCCAGAATTACATGTACGCGACCAGCCACATTACCAGGGCTAGCAGGCAAGCCTTTGACAATTACTTTACGGTCAGTAGTCACTTTTTTCTCCTCTTTCGGTGCGCCACCATTTTCTTTATTGCGACGGCTCCATACGGTTTCAGGGCGAGCTTGCAGGATGTAAACCTTGTTGTCGCGCTCGTCAACGCCCCATTCCATATCCATATAGCAGCCATAGTGAGCTTCAATTTTCTTGGCACATTCAGCCAATTCTTTAATTTGAGCATCAGTCAGCTTTTGCTCGTTTTGTTCATCCAAGGGAACCATTACTTCTTCGCAGTCACCAGTAGCCTTGCGAACCAGCTTCACATCCTGGCCATTAACATTCTTCTCAATGATTTCGCCGGAAGCTTTATTAATGGTGTAGTTATCAGGAGTTACAGTGCCTTGTACAACGTATTCGCCCAAGCCCCAAGCACCTTCGATAAGGATGTTCTTGTCGTCGCCGGTAGCAACGTTAACAGTAAACATTACGCCTGCTGCCTTGGAGAATACCATCATTTGTACTGCTGCGGACAGAGCAACATCCAGATGGTCAAAGCCTTGTTTTTCACGATAGTATACAGCGCGGTCAGTAAAGCAGGAAGCATAGCATTCCTTAACCTTAGCTACGATGGTAGCAGCGCCCTTAACATTCAGGTAGGTATCCTGTTGGCCTGCAAAGGAAGCATCCGGCAGGTCTTCAGCGGTAGCGCTGGAGCGAACTGCTACGAAGGGATCAGCCTGACCCACTTTTTTGCCCAACTCTTCATAAGCTTCAGCAATCAGGTCCTGCAGGTCCTGGGGCATTTCCTTATCCATGATAGCTTGACGAATCTTGGCGCAAACCTCACGCAATTGAGCGCTGTTGTCCACATCCAAGCCGGCAATCAGGTTTTTGATTTCCTCATAGAGACCGGTTTTTTCGAAGAAATATCTGTAGGCGCAGGCAGTGGTTGCAAAACCATAGGGTACGGGCACATCCACATGGGAGGTTAATTCGCCCAAGGAGGAGGATTTGCCACCAGCGATGGCTACGTCTTTTCTTTCCAGTTGGTCAAACCACAGCAAAAATGCCTTGTCTTTTTCCATTTTTCTTAGCTCCTTTGAAAGTTAAATTTGTAAAATACTATACTTGATTTAGAAGTCACATCTTAATATAGTGTATACTATATCACATTCACAGAGCATATTCAAGTGTTTTTACATAGATTTTACAAATTTTTCGTTTCTTTTTTCGGTTTGACAAAAAGCGCGCTTGCGTTTATAATAAAAACAAGAGATAGCTGGTTGTGGTAGGCCGGCTCTCCTCGTTTATTATCATTATTTGAAGGAAGCCGCCTAACCGCTAGGCGGTTTTTCTCATTATATTACTTTTTAATGTAAGTGAGCAGGAGAATAATAAGCGTCGCAAAAGCAATCATTAGAGATATGGCTTCGTAGACAGTCATGTCTTCACCTCCTACCGAAGTAGGAAAACCATGCCACCAGCTATCTGTGTACAATTATAACATATGTTTTTATATTTTTTCAAGAAACTTCGAAAGGATTTTCACATGAATATCTATTGTTCTAGTTTTATTTCAACTAATATTATCCTGTTCGACGATGGTCATGGCGATTACAATCGTAGCTATGATAGGGGCTATGATGATTTTGACTATGCAGATTATTCTACGGACCATCGCGATAATAATTTCCGCAATTATGAAAAGAAGCGCCGCAAGACCAATAAAGAGATTATTGAGGACCTGCTCAAGCGCTGGGATTAAGTTTTATTTATGCAAAAATAAAAGGACAGTCTATGGTTATAAAACCCATGGGCTGTCCTTTTTTGTTACATATAGAAATTCGTAAATGGGTTACATCCTGCTCGCAAAAAAGCTCGCCGGCTGTTACCCATTTACTCATTTTCATATAGTGCTTCTGGCAAACTCGTAATTAGCTTATCAGCGAGGGAGCTGTGATTTTTAGCAAATGAGTGGTTGGTACAATGGCCTCAAGGGTTCGAAAACCTATATTCTTCTGCGAGACAAATAGTACCCTGCAGAGGCCAATTGTACCCCACGAAATTTGCGTTACGAAAATCACCGCGAGTGAGCTGATAAGCTAATTACTAGTTCACTTATAGTCTTTTGTAAAGTTGGATGTATTATTTCCGGTGCTATTTCAGCCAACGGCAGCAAAACAAAATCACGATTCTGCATATCGGGATGCGGAAGAATAAGTTCAGGCGTATCCATCACCACATCCTCGTATAAAAGCAAATCGAGGTCAATATTGCGCTCTCCCCAGTGACGCAAGCGCACCCTGCCCATCTCCTGCTCTATCTCCAACAATGTCTGCAATAGTTCCAATGGTTCTAGGCTAGTGCGCACCTCGCACACCCCATTCAAAAACTGGGGCTGGTCCGTCACACCATAGGGCTCTGTGCAAATAAAGCTAGAGGTCTTGACAACCTCCACCCCACGCTGTTGTACAAGCTCCAATGCCCTGCGCAAATTAGCTTCCTTATCCCCCAAATTACTGCCTAAGGCAAGATAGGCGGTGTGAAAAAAATCTTTTGATTGCATTTACTATGTATCCTTATCTATATTAAAATTATTGTTTTTAGAGAGGCTTTGCATTTAGAAATTAAGCAATTAGCTAATCAGCAAGCGAACATTGCGGATTTTAGCGAATGAGTGGCTGAAACAATAGAAATCGAGACTTGTTTGAGCGCAGCGAGTTTGTCGAGATTTCGTGATTGTTTCCCACGAAATGAGCGTAACAAATCCGCAGTGAGCGATGATTGCTAATTGCGAATTTCATAATCACAAACTTCTCGACAACCCACAAAAATCTATCCCTTTAATATAGCTTCTAACATTCTAATAGCTCTAACATTGGCCTGCACATCGTGCACGCGCACCATCTGCGCCCCCGCCTGCACTGCCTGTAAGCTGGTCGCAAGCGTCCCCTCCAAACGCTCCGCTGCTGGAACACCGCCCAGCACCGCACCAATGGTGCTCTTGCGCGAAGCCGCCAACAGCACTGGATAACCAAAGCTCGTCAAAACATGCAAATCACGCATTAAGCGCAAATTTTGCTCCACATCCTTGGCAAAGCCAATCCCCGGGTCCAAAATAATTTTGTCAGCGCCCACGCCCTGCTCCCGCAGCAGCCGGGCCCGCTCTGCCAAATACACAGCAACCTCCTGCACCACATCCTGATACTGGCAATTCTGCTGCATATTCTTGGGTGTCCCCCGCATATGCATCAAAATAATGGGGGCCTTAGTGCGTACTACCACATCCAGCATATTTTTATCTGCTTCCATGGCACTGATGTCATTGATAATATCGGCACCTGCTGCCAGCGCTGCTGCCGCCGTATCCGCCCTATAGGTATCCACGGACAGCACCGCCTCAGGATATTCCCTGCGCAAGGCCTCAATGACCGGCAACACCCGCCGCCGTTCCTCCTCCCCATCCACGCTATCACTGCCCGGACGTGTGGATTCACCGCCAATATCCAGCACCTGTGCCCCCTGCTCCAGCATCTGCCCTGCTCGGGCAACCACATCAGCTAAAGCAGAAACACGACTCCCCTCGTAAAAGGAGTCCGGCGTAATATTTAAAATACCCATAACGCACATCTTGTCATAGGTCAATACCCGGCCATCAGCCAAGGTTGTCTTGAGCACCTGGGGCTTTAGGGCAGCAGTCACAGCATGCTGTAGCTCCGCCGCCACCTGTTTTAGGCCAAAATATTGCATCTGCTCCAGCTTTTTGAGCAAAACCTTATACTGCTTCAAGGTGCCCAAAAGCAAAACATTCACATATTTATCTGCATTCACAATGCAGCCCGTAGGCACTACCGCATCGCCACCTGCGGCCAGCATTTCCTGCTTCAAAATATTAGCCGCCGGAGTGCGCACCTCCAGCAGCTTCAAGGGCAAAATCTCGGCTTTATGAGCAAAAATAGGCAGACTGGCAGGATGAGCGCCAATACTGGCAATGGCCTCACCCAACAGCTCCTTGTTAATTCTTAATAACATGCTTCCTCACTCTTTTCCACAACAGCAAAGGCATTATGGTTGTGAATACTCTCCACGCTTTCCACCTCAGCCCGATACCAGGTAATGCGCTTATCAGCCTCCAGCCGCAGGGCAATTTCCCGCACTGCATCCTCCACAAAACGGGGATTTTCATAGGCATGCTCCGTCACAAACTTTTCGTCCGGACGCTTAAGCAGGCCGTATACCGGAGCACTGGCGGCAGCGTCGGCAATGGCAGCCAGCTCCTCCAGCCACACCAGCTCATTGGCCTCAATCTCTATTTTGGCCCAGGCCCTTTGATTATGGGCACCATAAGCACTGATTTCCTTGGAGCAGGGGCATAATGTTTGCATAGGCACCACAGCCTTAATGCGCAGCTTGAATCTTGCGCCCTTTTCCGCCTTATAAACACAATCAATGTCCATGGGGGCAGTCATTCCGCTGACAGGAGCAGTTTTAGTAATAAAATAAGGGAACTCCAGCTGCAGAAAAGCCTTTTCTGCCTGCAAATGCTCCTTTAAATGGTCCAAAATACCTTCAATCTCACCCAAGCCCACAGGACCCAACTCACGCATGCATTCCACAAAACGGCTCATATGGGTACCGCGCATATCGTGGGGCAAATCCACTGCCAAAAGCACCTTAGCTACACTGTGTTGAGTGCCATGCTCCCTGTCCCGTAGCTCTATGGGCCAGCGCAAATCCTTAATACCCACATGCTTCAGAGGAATATGGCGCAAATCCTTTTCACTTTGTACGTCCTTCAACTCATTCACCTCGATACACGCAGCCACTGGTGCGGGTTTCCCAAACCTCTACTTCATATAAGTGGTAATGGTCACTGGCAAGCAGCTTTTCCAGCTTCTGCCAAACCCACACGCTGATATTTTCTGCAGAGGGCACAGGCAGCACATCATTGAGGCAGGCATGGTCCAGATACACCAAAACCTCCTCTTTGACTAAGTTCTTCAGCTTAATAAAATCAATAACCATACCCTCGTGGTCCGGCGTACCCTCCACCTTCACCACCAGCTTATAGGTATGCCCATGTAAATGCTCGCACTTGCCATTATAAGCAGGCAAATAATGAGCCGCATCAAAATCAAACTCTTTAATGATAATCACTTATATTCCCCTCCATACAAGGTCAGTCCAGCAAAATTATCCACCTGACGCAATGCCTCATAGGCCACAATAGCTACGGAATTAGACAAATTCAGGGAGCGTGCTTCTTCAATCATGGGAATCCGCACACAGCAATCAGCATATTCCTCACGCAGTTTATCCGGCAGCCCTGCTGTTTCCTTACCAAAAATCAGCAGGCTATCTGCATCATAGTGCACATCCGCATAGGACTTGTGGGCTTTGGTAGTCAACAAAAACTTGGAATTGTCCTTATACTTTTCCAAAACCTCGTAAACACTGTCATAGTAATGGATATCCACTAAATGCCAATAATCCAGTCCCGCACGCTTTAAATATTTATCATCAACCGAAAAGCCCAAGGGACGCACCAAATGCAAATGACATCCCGTAGCCGCACATAGACGGGCAATATTGCCTGTATTACCGGGGATTTCAGGCTCAACTAACACAATATGCATTATTCTTTCTCCTTTAAAACCTCTTCCACACGCTCACGCATGCTTTTCTTCTTTTTCTCTTTTTTATCTTTTTTGTCCTTAGACTTTTTATCCTTCTCTATTTTATCCTTGTCCTTGCCACCGGGCATGGCCAGCATTTTTTGGTAGGTAGCCATGATTTTTTCACAGTACAGGGAGCCCATGGCCCAAGTACCATTTAATCCATACCAGGTATCCACCATGCCGCGCTCCAAACGAATATTGTGAGCCAGCTCATAGCGTGGGTCCACAATCTTGGTTTGAGGGCGCTTCTTTTGGGTATAGGCCAACAGGTGCTGAATATGCGCCCGCACTCCCAGCTCGGGAGTTTTGAAGGACGCACCCTTCACACCGCCGCCAGTAGTTCCCAGACCACAAAAATTATTCTGCTTATGGTGTACATCACCACCATAAGCATAGGTCCCCGTTTCTACCAGGGATTGAGCCAAGGCCAAATCGGGACGAACCCCCTCCCTTTCAGCCTCCTGCCAATACAAATCCACCAGCTCCTCCACACTGCAGTCCAAGCGTACCTTTGGGTTGGTTTGCTTAATGTAGGCTACAGCCTGCTTTTTAGTTAGCTCAGACTCGCCATAAATACTGATTTTTTGATAATCTGCCGGCAGCTCAACACCTAAAAAATAACTCTTGCCATCCTTTTCCACTAGCATGCTGTTGGGCTTTGCCTTGGCATTGGCCTTAGGCTGCGCCTCTTTTTGCTTCTCCTGCTTGCTATCCTTCGGGGCAGAGCTTTGCTGGGTAGACTTTGGAGCAGCCGATGACTCTATTTTATTCTGCGCAGGAGCTTCAGTAACCACCTGCACGCCACCTCTGGAGCCACCCTTGACCACCATCGTAGGTGCATTCTTATTATCCTTGCTTTTTTTCAGCACTCGCTCCAGTTGTTTTTTGCTTATAGTGCTGGTTTTCTTGCTAGCTGCATCTGCCAGATTTGCGCCCACCAGCAGACTCAGCACCAAGCCCAGCGCTGTAATACTTTTTTAATTAATTAATCTAAGCTCCCAATTTCTTCACTTTTGCAATCTATAGCTACAATTTTACCCCAAAAACAGAGTACTTGTAAAGTTTTTCCGACTATTCTTCTAGATAATTCACAAAGAGCTAATTTTCTAGTATAATATAGTTAGGAAACAGTCCTGTACTATCTGCAAAAGGAGGAACGCTTATGACTGCCAAATTCCATTATATTAATCATGCTTGCTTCGTAGTTGCCAAAAATGACTCTGCTATTATTTTTGACCCCTATCTGGAGGGTAATCCGGAAGGACTTACTGCTGACGACATCAAGGTTGATTATATTTTCATCAGCCATGCTCATTTTGACCATTTGGGCAGTGCCTTGGAAATTGCTAAAAAATGTAATGCTACCATTATTTCTACCGCAGAAATTGCTGGCATGGCAGGGGAAGCCGGCTGCAAGGCTCATGCCATGCATCTGGGTGGCACCTATATGTTCCCCTTTGGCAAGGTGCGGGTAACTCTGGCCTTCCATGGCTCCGGTATTGCCGGCGGTCATGCCTGTGGCTTCGTAGTTGATTTTTACGGCACTAAGCTGTATTTTGCCGGTGACACCGCTCTCTTTAGCGATATGCAGCTGCTGCCCAAGCTGGACCCCTTCGATTACGCAGTGCTGCCCATTGGTGGTAACTTCACCATGGACCCCAAGGATGCAGCCATTGCCGCCGATTTTCTCAAGGCGCCCACGGTCATACCCATTCACTACAACACATGACCCCCCAACGCCCAAGATCTCGACTCCTTCAAGGCCGATGTAGAAGCTACTACCTCCAGCAAGGTTTTGATTGTTAAGCCCGGCGAGGTTGTGGACCTGGCATAAGTACCAGGAGATAAACTAGGCTTCAACAAGCCTTGACTGCTAACTAAACAACAAGGACTTAGCTTTTTGGCAAGCAAAGAGCTAAGTCCTTTTCTTTTTGCATTAAATACCAAAATATTTACGCCAGCTAGCCTTGCCGGTAGCACTGCAATTGCCGCAATTGTTGCAGCGCAGGGGTGCCGTTTCACCAAAGTATGTTAGGAGCTCCCGCCTCAGGCAGCTACTAGTATTGCAATAGTGAATCATCTTGTCTAACAGTCGCAGTTCATGCTCCTTCCAAGCCAAATCAGGCTGGTCGTGGCCGATGAGATAAGTGTTCACTGCCACATCCTGCTTGTTAAACAACACCAGACATTCCGAGGGCAGGCCATCCCTTCCGGCACGTCCGGCCTCCTGATAATAACTTTCCATATCCTTGGGCATGTTATAATGCACCACAAAGCGCACATCCGCCTTGTCAATACCCATGCCAAAGGCATTGGTGGCCACAATCAAGGGCACCTGACCACTGACGAAAAGATTTTGGTTCTCACGCCTTTCCTCCGCTGTGAGCCCTGCATGATAGCGCAGGGCGCAGTAGCCACGGCGCACTAAAAGCTGCGTCACCTGCTCCACCCTTTGGCGGGTCGCGCAGTAAATGACACCACATTGGTGCTCATGCTTGGCCATAAAGTCTAGCAAGGAATGGTCCTTGTCCTGGGTACGCTGCACTGCAAAGTGTAGATTGGGTCTATCAAAGCCAGAGACCACGATTTTCGCTGCTGGCATCTCTAGGCGCTGGCAAATATCCTGCCGTACCTGGGGCGTGGCCGTGGCCGTAAAAGCCGCGATGAGAGGCTTGGGCGTGAGCTGGGCCATAAACTGGGGAATATTATAATATTCCTTGCGAAAGCTGTGCCCCCACTGGGATACGCAGTGAGCCTCATCCACCGCCACCATGGTTATATAGGCAGCCTGAGCAAAGCGCACGAACTGAGGGTTGACAAGGCGCTCCGGTGCCACATATAGAAACTTGAGCTGCTTATTAAGGGCAGCGTGTAGCACCTTACCATACTCACTACCCGTCATACTGCTGTCCAGATAGGCCGCCGGAATCCCCCGAGCCGTTAAGGCCTCTGCCTGATCCTTCATTAGGGAAATCAAGGGTGAAACCACCAGCGTCACCCCCTTGAGCAATAAGGAGGGCAATTGAAAGCAGATGCTCTTGCCGGCACCGGTGGGCAGCACGGCCAGCACCGGCTGTCCCTGCAAAATATGGGTAATTATTTCCTCCTGACCAGAGCGAAAAGCATCATAGCCATAATAATGCTTTAAGGCTCGGTGCAGAAAAGCACTATTTATCTCGGGCATGATCAGGCCTCACGGCAGACGCCACAGCGCTTGCAGCTCGCAAAGCACATGGGAGTAAATTTGCCCTGCTCGCTCTTTACTAGCTCCTGGCGCAAATAGTCCATGGTTACGCCCATATCCAAGTGCTGCCAAGGCAATGGTGCCTCCAGTGCCCAAGCCTGCTCTGCCATTGCTTCCGCATCCAGACCATGCTGCTTGAGCACGGTCTTTAAATTGTTGCCCGTGGTATGAGCCTCTAGCAATAGCTCGCCCAAGCGTCTATCACCCCGGGCTAGCACGGACTGTACCACGGTTTCCTTAAGTGACTCTGTGATTAGCTTCACATGCTTGCTCTTTTTGAGACCATCATTGAGCATTTTGAAGCGCCTTTTCAGGGTACGCACATTGCACAAGGGTGCCCACTGATAAGGAGTCCAGGGCTTGGGCACAAAGCCATTGACGCTAATCACCAATTCACCCTTAGAGCCAAACTCATCCATCTGAGCCCGCATGCGCAAAATCATGGCAATGGTCTCTTCAATATCTGCATCCGTTTCTCCCGGCAGGCCAATCATGTAATAGAGCTTAATATGGCGCATGCCCTTAGCGGCAGCTAAGGTAATAGCATTGCTAACATGCTCCTCGGTAATACCCTTATTAATGGCAGCGCGCAGCCGCTCACTGCCTGCCTCTGGGGCCACCGTCATGGTCCGCAAGCCGCTGGCAGCCAGTGCCTCTGTGATCTGCTCCGTCAGCATGTCAGCACGCATGCTGGCCACACTAAAGGGAATGCCCTGCTGGCACAAATAATCTGTCAGCTCCGCCATCTGGGGATGGTCGCTAACAGCAGCCCCCATCAGGCCCACCTTCTTGGTACGGGCAGGGCGACGCTCTATATCCGCGATAATCTGCTCCAGTTGGCGTGGACGAGGCTTGCGGAAGCAGTAGCCCGCCATGCAAAACCGACAATGCCGACCACAGCCCCGAGCTACCTCCACAATATACATATCCTCAAACTCGGTGCCGCTGCTCAAAATAGCAGTGGTGTGGGGATATTTATCAATATCGCGCACCCACTGACGCTTGATGGTAGCAGGTGCACTGCAGCCAGCCTTGACCTTTAAAGCGGCAAACTGGCCCTGGGCATCATATTCTGCCTCGTAAAGGCTGGGCACATAAACCCCAGGAAGAGCGGCCAGCTTGGCCAAACGCTCCTCCTTACTGGAGCCATTATAGATAACATCTAAAATCCTTTGCACCGTTTCCTCGCCCTCGCCAATGACAAAGGCATCGGCCACAGCGGCCAAAGGCTCCGGATTAAAGGTAGCACAGGGACCACCGATGATTACGAGGGGCTCGCGCTGGTTACGCTCCGCTGCCCGCAGCTTAATATTGCCCAAATCCAGCACAGTAAGTAAATTGTCATAATCCATTTCAAAGGACAGCATGACAAAAATCACCGCAAAATCGGCTAGGGGCTTGCCTGTTTCCACACTTAAAAGGGGGGTTTTGCTCTTCACATGCTCCTCTATCAGGCGCCGCTCCGGCAAAAAGAAACGCTCGCAGGCGCTGTCCCCCCGGGCGTTAATCATTTGATATAAAATATGCATCCCCAAATTGGACATTCCCAAATGGTACACATTAGGATAGACAAAGGCCACAGGATGGCGCAGCCCCGGCGGATAAACCAGGGCCCCCTCCTCCTGCGCTCTTAATTCTTGTAAATAATTTTTAATCTTCCAGGACAAAGCTTCTACCTCGCTCCATAGCTTTATTTCCCAAGCTTCTTCTCAAATAGCTCCACAATGGTTTTGAGAACCTTTAGTCGAGCATAATACTTATTGTTGCCCTCTACAACGGTCCAAGGCGCATAGGAGGTATCCGTGCGCACCAGCATCTCGTTGACGGCCTCTTCATAGGCCTCCCATTTATCACGATTGCGCCAATCCTCATCGGTAATCTTCCATTGCTTCATGGGGTCGTTTTGGCGATCAGTAAAGCGGCGCAGCTGCTCCTCCTTATCGATTTGCAGCCAGAATTTGGCGATAGCAAAGCCGTGCTCTGCCCACTGCTGTTCCATATCCTTGATTTCGTCATAAGCACGCTGCCATTCGTAATCCTTAGCAAAGCCTTCTATGCGCTCCACCATAACCCGTCCATACCAGGTTCTGTCAAAAATGGCAATATTGCCTGCCTCAGGCAGATGTACCCAAAAACGCCACAGATAGTGGAACTGGCGCTCCACCACATTGGGAGCGGAAACAGGATGCACACTAAAGCCCAAGGGGTCCAGAGCCGCCGTCAGGCGGCGAATAGCGCCACCCTTGCCTGCTGCATCCCAACCCTCAAAGCAGATAACGGTGGGGAGTTGAGGCAGGAACATTTCAAGTTGCAGGTGCTAGCGCCGCTGTAGGGACGGAGCCGGCTCCTTGTAATCCTCCTCCTTAGTCAGCTCCTGATAAGCATTAATTTTGCCCAAAACATCGTATTTAGTGTTGGGGCGAATTACTGCTGTTGGGGCTGTCACAGGCGTTTTGATGGCCTTTTCCACAGTCTCCACAATGGAGGTGATGATTTCGATTTCTGCACTGCGACGGTCATCCGCAGCTATTAAATGCCAGGGTGCATTAACCTTGTCGGTGGCCTCCAGCATCTTTTCGTATCGCTCCAAATATTCCTCATATTTATCGCTTTCATCAATAGCAGGGCTCACCTCCCGCCAAGCCTTGCCCAAGGTCTTAGCATTTTTGGCAATATTCTCCTTCTGCTGCTCAGGGGACAAATGCAGAAAATACTTCAGGATGATGTAATTATCATCGGTCAACATCTTTTCGAAGGTATTAATATGATCATAGGAAATATTTTGACAGCAGTTAGCATTGCCCTCCTTGCAGTTCACCTCATTGGCAGTTTTCAAATAATACCAGCTACGGTGATACACGGCAATATTTCCCAAAGCTGGCAAATGCTGCCAAAAGAAGGTAAAGAAGGGCTGCTTGTGCTCCTCCTCATTCATACGCACCGTGGAATAAACATCAAAGCCACGGGCATCCATTTGTTGCATCATGGTGTTGATAATAGCACTGCGACGGGCGCCACGCCAGCCCTCAAACACGATAATAATGGGCTTTTTAGCCTCTCTTGCCAGGCGCTGCACTAAGCCTAGCCGCTCGCCCAGCACATCCATCACCTCATTATAGGCGCTTTTGGACAGCTTTTTCTTCATATCCAGCTTTTCCAGCATACTTCATCCATCTCCTCAAAACCTTTGCCGCTGCCCTTTGCTTGCCCAAAAAGCAGCAGCATAAAAATATCTACCTCGAAGCTTTTATATTTCCTCGGTGCCGTAGGGCTTCAGGCTCCTAGGCTTGTCCAGCACCTGGGCCATAATAAAGCCATTGACTAGAGCAGCATGCTTCAGCTTCACCTTGGGCTTGGCCTGCTCCTGCCCTTGCCCGTAACGAGCACTAAAGGCAGCAGCCTGCTTATTGAACAGCTCCTCGTTATAGCTGTAGTCACCCGGGGGGTCCCAAAGACGCCTGCGAT